>JAMWCC010000005.1 GCA_023818375.1 Candidatus Omnitrophota bacterium
ATTTTTCCCGAAAATTTGTGGGGTAAATCCTTTTGACTTCAAGTAGTTTGTGAATACCTGAAGCCGTAAAGGATCCTGTTTCACTTCATCTATTACATGTGGATAGTACCATCCTGGTTCATCTGCCATATGGAACAAAATCATCTCTTCATCTTTCTGCCCCATATTTGAAAATGACTTTTTCAACCCTTCAAGCCATTTATCAAGGTATTCATCAGTAACCATTGAAGTATTATAGTCAAAATATGAAGGCGGATTATAAACAGCACCACGGAACCTGTTAAAACCATATTTTGCTGCCTTCTGCCTTATTTCTTCTGGTTTAATATTTCCCCAGTTCCATATCTGGATAGTATTATGCCCTAACATTGAAAGAATATTGAGTCCATCTTCAAGGGTTTCAGGCGTGCCATCCAAACTTATCAAACCATTTGCAACAATAATTTCTTTTGGCCTTTCTTGGGGCTTCAGTCCATACTTTTTTGCATATGACAGGTATTCCTTAAATCTGTCAACACTGGACTGAATCAATGAAACAAGTTTTTCTGGTTCATCAAGCCCATATTTTGGGACAAAAATACTTATTGAATTTCCTGCTGTTGTAATGGTAAAACTTTTCAGATTCTCAATTTTAGAACCAGAAACTTTCCTGAACTCAAACTGAACATCTGCCTTTTTAACAGTTGCTCCTATCATTTCACAAATTATTCTTGAAGATCCAATCCCATCTTTCAATTGAGTATCAAGGGATATCCAATCGCTTGAAGCTCCGGTAATAAGAAAACCTGCATTTATCCTTCCTTTATCTGTGGAAAGTGATATATTTACACCACCAACTGGTCTAATGTTTTTATCAGCTGGAACAATTTCAAGGATTGATGGATAGGTACCAAGAAGAATCATATTCTTTTCCGACAAAATCAGAATCTGTGATTTTCCATTACCTGCTGTTTCCCATACATGCGGCTCTCCAGTAAGAAATCCGTTCTTATCAAGAACCCACTCAAAAACCGCAGGCATTCCCCAGCCGACCTCATAAAGTTTTTGCCCATCAGATGAAATCTGTATATCCCAGGGACTATTGTATTTGTTCCTTGTGGAATAAAATTTTGGTAAGCCAGCAGGATTTCCACTTGAATCAATATCATAAACCATTATTCCTGCTTCATCTTTTTGCGGATTTTCAAGCATTCCAGATAGATAAAGCTTTGATTTATTTGTATTGAGTGCCATTCCATAAAGCAAACTTCTCTTTTTTTCAGAAACAAAACCATCAGGATATCTCTTTGGAATATCTGAAGTAAGTTTCCCGTTTTTATCAAGATCCCAGACAGTAAGGTTTTCATTTTTGTTGTACTGACTTGCCACATAAAGCTTTCCCTTTACTGGATCAACAATTGCTGCAATATCATAGTCCAAGCCAGGAACCCTGCAAAATACCGGTGATTCTGGCTGGTCTTTTTGTATTGCACCAATGACATAAAGAATTTTTGCCTGTGGATTGAATGCAAGTAGGTTAATCGGTTTCACTCCTGATTGAAGATTTTCACCTTCTGATAAGGGAATTCCTGAATTATCAAGTTTTCTTATTGCAATAGTTCCATCTTTTCTTGCAGCATACAGAATGCCTGATACTTCATCAATCGCCAGTGGACCTTTCAATTCAGGACAGAAAATAGAAACAACCTTTTCATCCCGGCCAGGTTGATAAACATAAATATGGCTGTCTCCTGAGGCATAGAGTTTGTTAAACTTTGCTGAATAAATAAATTTCAGGTATCGTTGTTCTGGTCCAATTTTTATTGTTTTAAATGCTGGTGGTAAGGGTGTTTCTGATTCAATGGTTTTCAGCGTGAGTCTCATTTCAATGCCGGAAATTTTGTTTCCAAGAAAACCCCAGCCCATATGTGTTGTTGCAACCCCGATTGACGGGATGCCATTCATACACAACACTTTTTCCCTTTGAATTTTTTCTGTTTCTCTGGCCACTCTCAGTTTACCGTCGGGGGCAATCTCTATTTCTTTCAATGAAAATCCATCAATAACAGGATTCCCATTGATTACATCAGTAAATATTGTTGAACTGGCTACAACCACTCTATCAGGTATATCTGAGAGCCCTATTGCCTGAACAGAAAAATTGTCAACAATTATTGGACTATCCTGAATTTCTCCTGATTTATCAAGTAAAAAATATGAAAGATTGTTGTTAGGACCTTTAAAAAAAACTGCCCTTTCAGTAAGGACACATAGCATATACTCCTGTGGACCGTTCTGAACTGGATATGTCCGCGTATTTGAAATAGCACCGTTTGCATCTACATCACATACCTGAAGAACTGATGGATATGTTCCAAGATATATCTTTGTACCATCTGATCTGAAATTGATTGAGTATTTACCATGACCAGATACAGTGTAAGCAATCGGTTTTGAAGCTGGTACACCATTTTCATCAAGGTCCATAACATAAACACCTGAACCACCCCAGCCGACAATGTATAATTTGTTTAGTTTGGGATGTTTTGCAATTGCAGCAATGTGTTTGTATGGATTACCACTTTCAAATGCCACCGGAACACCTACAGGTTCTCCGTTTTTGTCCAGGTTATACATAACAAGGGACTTTGAGAAATTTTCAAAGCCCTTTACTCCAGCGACACTTACTCCAAGGAAAAGTTTATTGTGTTTTCTGTCAAGATAAATTGCAGTAACTGAACTCCATCCACCTGGCGGTAAAGGATCAGGCATAGAATCAGGATGGTCGGAATATTTCCTTGGTTTTCCTGAAACAGTTCCATCAGGATTTAAATCATACACCAGCAGTCCCTTCCTTTCAGGGTCATATGAATAAGTCCCTGCATAAAGCTTTTTCTTAACAGGATCAGCCACAACACAAAAGATGTGGGCACCACCTGTATCAGCTGAACGGAGAATATTGTATTGAAGTTTTGTTGGCTGTTTTTGAGCAAAACAACTATCAATGAAAATAAAAATTGCTGCTAGAAATATCAAGCATTTTTTTATCACAACCCCTCCTGATAACAGAAAATTATTTTGGTGAATACAAAAACAATCTTGATGTTAATCCTGCTGATTGTTGTGCTGCATTGAAACCTGTATGGACCCTGATTGCTATAAGGTTTTTCCCTGGCTTTATAGCATCAGAAACATCCATATTAATTTCATTGGGCCTTTCATAGGCATCTCTATAAGGACGGTGCCCTATAAATCTGCCATTCACCCAGACCCATGCCTCTGTCTCAACTGCAGGCGCATATAGAAATATTTTCTTATTCCTTGCAGATGAAGGAATATTTACTTCCATCCTGTACCATATTGCACCCATATAAGGATAACCCTGACTATCGCAGTATCCCTGTCCATAGAATGGAACTGTTGTTAAAATCGTTTTCCAATCCTTATCATTGAATTCAGGCAGATACCAGCCCATGTATCTACCATCATCTCGGGGGTCAGTAGAAAACTTGGCCCTTTCTGGAAGGACAGCTATCATTTCACCTGTCTTTCCTGAGGTCATGTCAGCAAGTTTCTGGTAGTACTTTTTTCTTGCAGCTGAACCCCAGTAGTAGTATCCTACATCATCTCCATCTTTTGCTGGATTTGGGTCAAAATAGAATCTACTTAATTTGGATGCTTGTGCCCTTACATCAAGCATCCTTTGGGCCTGTTTTGCAGCCTCTACAAAATCGGCACGCCATTCTGCTTTGTGCATCTCCATAAATGCCTTCAGTGTCTCGAGTGTCACTCTATCAGCAAAAACATGCTCCTTATGAACCTGCTCTTTTGCCAGAGATTCTGCTTGCCTGATATATTTTTCAAGTTTTTCAATCAAACTATCCGAATATACATATGGAAGAATTCTATCTTCATGACCAAGCCATGGTGTTTTTTCCATTGTTTCTTCAAGCTCTTCCCAGAATGCCTTTGCTGGCTGAGCTGCTGGACCATACCAGTTGGTAAAAAACTCATCCATCAATGCTTTTGCATCTAAATCTGCATCCCACATCATTCTTGCATAAAGATATGTTGGAAAAATTCCTGTTTCTAACCTGACTGTTCTTCCTTCATTTGAAAAACCAACAACCCCCCATTTTTTATAAAGCGGCATATCGTGCATGTGCTTTCGGGCCAGTGGAATCGGTGCACCACAGCCGGCAAGCATATAATACATATAGTTGTACATGTACACATTTTTGTACATTGAAGCCCACTGGCGTATCATTTCTGCCTGCCTCTGTGTCTGCCAGGATAATGGATTGTCATATGCATGGATTGTATCACACCAGATTGCTGCAAACATTATCCATATTTTTGGATCAGGAATAATTCCCTGGGGTGGAACATTTCTATTGGCATATCCATTGGTCGTTATAATATGGTTGGGAAATTCTTTATAAACTTCTTTGGCGACTGCCTGAATCCATTCCATCCATTCTTCAGTAGTACTCATATCTGATGGCACACCAACCCTTCCACCTGTGTCTGGAAAACCAATATTTCTTTTAAGGGTCCCAGGGCTATAATCTCTTGGATATCCGTCGTCAGCGCCTATACCATAGGAAGTGACATTTGGATTCTTTCTGAAATATTCCTTGATTTTTTCAGCAGCATATTTAACAGATTTTTCACTCGTCAAATTTGGCATTCCTGGATTAGGATTTCCTTTTTCATCTCTGCCGAATATATCGGCATACTCTGGATTATTCAGTTCTTTTGTTGGTGGAAGAACACTCCTGACAGAACTGTCCCTGGGAAGCGTGACAAAATCAAGGATAGGATTCATCATGTTTCTTATTTTCCATCTATATTCCTGGATTCTTAAATCAGCTGCAAGGGGACCCCACCAGTTTCTCATCTTGAAATCAGGTTTTTCAAGAATATTCATATTTGGAATTGAGATTGTGTCTTTTTTTGGAACAAATTCCCCGTATTCTCCTGGCATGTACCAGCGTACACCTAACCGATGTAGGAAATTTGCAACTGCATACTCAGTACCGTGATAATAAGGCTCATCATTTCCTGCAAGTAAGATTGTATTTCCCTGGGCTATGATTACAAAACCTTCTTCATCTCTTGTTGGTGTCAGGCCTGATGGAATCCTGCTGTCAAACTTTTTTGTATAATTGCTTTTTCCAACCAAAATCAAATTCCCTGAAATCTGCTGGTCATCCCCTAAAATTGGAAGTTTTGCTCCTGTCATTTTTTCAATGTATTGTTGTAAATCTTTGGCTGCAGCAGCAATCTTATTTGGCGCAGGCTGAGGATACCAGAATGTCTGTAATGTTGGCTCTGTCGGCATACCTATTGCTTCTTTTGAAATTACAATAGTCGCTTTTGGAATTCCTTTTTCAACAATGGTGATATCAGCAAAACTACTATTCCCAATCACATACCCCGCTATTAATAATACTAACCATCTCATATCCCCTCCTATTTTTGATAAACAGGATGGAAAAAACTCCATCCATAGAGTTTTGCCTTTTTCATCCAGAACCTAAATCTTATAGGACCAAGAAGTGGAAACTTCATCACTGTCTTTGGACCGGGCCCAAATGTTATGGGTATATCCACGTCATCAATAGGACCGTTTATCGGATTGATTTCATCAAGATGTGCATCATTGATTTTTCTTCCATAAATATCGTCAACTTCCACTTTGATATAACCATCTTTTTCGATATTCGCGTTAATACAAAAACTACCACCACCTTCCCAGTTAATTGGACTGGTTAATAGTTCACCTTCAGTCCCTCCTGCTTGATAGAAAACCCACCTATCCCTTTTCAATGTCAGAAGATAAATTTCATTTGACTCAAGTAGCTGTTTTCTATTTACAACACTCCCGTTAATGTCAGCTACTGCTATTTCATGATGTCCATACGGAGTATTGCTGGTATAAAAATACATGGTATCGCCAACATCAATAGGAGGGCTTCCAAAAGGCACAGGAAGTTTCCCTCTGAATCCCTCTGGCTTGTTATCTGCAACAAACGGTTCTCTTAGGGCTTCCCTTTTCCAGTTAATACCATCAGGGCTGTGGATCAATTCATTGGTAAAAATTCCTTTCACTGCATCATAAAACCACGTAAAGGCAATGTAAGTGTTATTTCTTATAAATGGGGAAATACCCTGAAATTGTTTGTTTCTTCCCCTTGCTCCACGCATTCCTGGTTCATCAAAAATCTCAAGCCCAGGTGCATCAAATTCATCTGTATCAAGAACAACCCTTGGTACAGACCAGTGAACCAAATCTTCGCTTTCGCATCTTGCAATTTTTCTGTTTGCGTGTCTATCCATTCCACAGTGAATTACAGGCCTCAGGTAGCAAACATATTTTTTGATGTCCTCATCATAAATTAAAATATTCTGAGTATCCGGTGAACCAATAATGACCGGGCTTTCAGGCCAGATTGTCCATTCAATTCCATCATCACTATCAGCGATACATATTCCACCAATAACGTCTATTGGGAAATCAACGTAGAGACCGGTAAATCTTTTTCTCGCACACGGATGCGGTGTTATTTCAGCGTCAAGAATACACATTCCAGCAGGTCCGCCCCAACCAGTTAGATACCTTCCATTTTTGTCTTTCATTCTTGCATGTACAACAATATTTGGATGTTCTGCATAAATTGGATCCTTTGTAATTCCAAGAGCAGGTTTTTCCCACAAAATTCCATCGTTTGAATATGCAAGAGCCATTGGAGTTTCACAACCAACCATATCTTTTTGAGGGTCTCGAGTAATAAATATTGTGTACCACATCCTCCACAGCCCAGTTTTATCTCTTAAAACAGAACCAATACCTTCACCAGGTGATACAACCGGTTTTTTTACAGGAAATTCTGGAACCTCAAGTGCCCGCCTTAAATAAAGGGTATCTTCAACCAATCTTTCATCAATAAGTGCAAATGTTTGCTTTTTCATAGAGGTACAGAACTTTCATATCGTAAAGCTATAAATCTGGCTGTGAACCATTGCCATTTTCAACATTATTCTTTTTCCTATTAGACGTGACAGGTCGCTGTTACCCTGCCATGAAAGAATGTGATTGGTACTATCTCCAGTAAAAACATCAAACTCCTTTGCCGAAAAACCTTCTATAACTTTCCCTTTTGGGTCGTACCAGTATGGTTCAGCAAGTTCCGCAACAATATACCCACCCTGGGTTGCTGCATTTATGGTAATTTTATCACTCTGTAAAATAAATGGCTTTGTAATGAGATTTCCCATCTCAGATCCTGCGTCAAGAGAAACAAACCCATCCATTCTGAGTTTAGTGCGATACACTATGTTTTCCCAGATTTCCGGTTGCCTGTTATGTGGAAATCTTGAATGTGCATTTACATAAATGTAAATATTATCAGAATGGATTACAGGTTCTTGTGCGGGATAAACCATGTATCCGCCAATTTCTCCTTTTTCTTCTGTCTCAATAAATTTTGGTCTTTCAGGGTGGCGTTCCCATTTTATACCATCCCTGCTCCAGCATAATTCAACATCTATTGTTTCATATATATCATCGTCAAAAATCCATAACAACCCAAGGTACGCGTTCGCATACCTGAAGACACTGATACCATAAAAATCATTTGTATCAAGTTCATCAGGACTCATTATAACCTGTGGTTCAGTCCAGTTTTTTAAATCCCTGCTTTCTGAATAGGCAATTCTTCTTCTTTGATTTTTCTTACCATTATCCCAGCCCACAGCAGCAGTATGCCATCCACGCATATAAAGCATGTAAACATTTCTTTCAGGATTATAGACACAATCATTATTACAATCGCTTTCCCCATGAATCACAGGTTTTGTGTCTGTGTATTCCCAGTGAATTCCATCCCTGCTTTTCGCAATGTAAATACCACCGACCTGGTCACTGAACCAATCGCGGTTTATCAGAATGTATCTTTCATCCTCTGGTCTATCAGTCTGATAAAGGATTGTGCTATTGACAACATCGCTGTATCCCTTAAAGCAGATATTTGTACCTGAATAGACATCAAGGCAGGGTTTTTCCCACCTTACACCATCAACACTTTCGGCATAACATAAAAAAGATGTCTGCGGTTCTCCAACATTGCCGTATTTGCTTGTTTTCAAGCTTTTCCTTATTTTTTCCGCATTATGGTCATGAGCCACATACCACATCCGCCACAGATTTTTTTCACAATCAAAAACTATTTTTCCTGCAATAACTGCTGCTTCCCATGGTCTATCAGCGACAAGAATGGGTCTTAATGGATCTCTCTTTGGTTTATGGACAGTTCTGCGCAGCCGGAATGTGTCAGCAATTGAAAAATTGTCAAATACAAGGTGCTTGCCTGGTTTTAAATCTTCAAACATTACAGAATCCTTCTTCATTGTTTGTCTATTCTAGCCCGTGATTTTTTATTGTCAAGCATGGATAAAGTCAATAACCAGGAGTAACACAAAAAAATGTACAACATTATTACAAAAATTTTTTTTCTCTCGTAATGAATAGCAATCATTGGAATGATAAAGTTTAAATTTCAAAAATCAATCCTGCAATGTAGAAGCAAGAAGGAACCCTGAAATCCACTGGTCAGAAAAAATCTTGATAAATTTCTGATGGTCTGGATCCTTTAGAATATGGCGATCCCACTTGTCTTAATACCAATATTTCCATCATCTATTCTATCGACTGGTTAACCACAGCAAAAAACTGAGCTTTCTTAAGAAGACGGTTACATAGAATATAATTTGAAGTGCGACCGTCTCAGTGGGTTTTCGTTTTTTAAATGCTGTTATTAAAGGGATATTTGCATACATATCAACTACATAATATTATGTTTTTATGAAGATCTTTCCAAAAAACTGGCGAATTGCACTGATCAGAACCGGTTGTGTAATTTTTCTTTTAGTTATCGTCAGGTTATTTCTTTTCCAGTGGTTTCAAACATTTGGAATGAGCATGGAACCAACAATACACGATGGATCAATAGTCTTCGTAAATAAAATGGCATACAGGATAAAACCAGTTCAGAGAGGCGATATCATTGTTTTCAGAACATCCAACAAGCCGTATGTATACTTTGTGAAGAGAGTAATTGCATTTTCTGGAGAAACTGTCGAATTTAAAAATGGGATACTTTTTATTGATGGCAAACAGATTGATGAACCATACATTTATGAAAAAGGAAACTGGAATGTTAATCCATTTGTTGTAAAGGAGAATAAAATCTTTGTATGCGGGGATAACAGATTAATAGCCTGGGAAAATCATTTCCATCCACAGATATCAATGAAAAATATTACTGGAAAGGTCATTGGTTATAGATGAAAAAAAGGAATATTAAGTTAGCAGTAAAAATTTTTCTTTTGTGCCTCATCATAGCAGGCTTTTCATATGGAGTAAAGATCATTTTTTTTCCTGATGAGGAAGCAAAAATTCGTAAAACCATCTCGATGACAGTCGAAGAGCTTGAAAGAAAAGATATTATAAACTTCATTAGGCATTTTACTCTTGATTATAGGGATTGCTTTGACAATACCTATGGAACACTTTATATCTTCCTGAAAAACAATATAGACATGTTCAAACATTTAGACATCAGATTGAGTCAGATGGAAATAGAAATTGAAAAACCACAGGCATCAATAAAATTTTTTGCCAGGGCAACACTAATAACCAAAGATGGCGAGGTATATAAGGAAGGAGGACGCTTTATTTTGAAGATGCGCAAAGAAGATTTTAAGTGGAAAATTTACAGGCTTGATGAAATGGAGTATGACTTCGATTGAAATTTCTTGATTAGATAGTGTTAGATTTTGTTTAATCAGGTGCAGACATAGTTATTGTACATAATCCATATGTGCTTCAACCTAAAAAGGTACTCATTGCTTGGTAATCTTATGTTTGATACAACAAAGGAGAAAAGTGATGAAAGTATTATCCTGTAAAAATAATCTATGCAACAATCCTGATTTTGAAAAGGTTCAGTCAGAACTTGACAAATTCCTGAACAAAAAGTTTTTGGTGGCTTTTGGATTAGCTACAATCCAGATCAGATAACAGGACAATTAATTTATTCATCTTTCTTCCTTACAAAGGGGGAATTTTTTGCAAAATCTGGCATACCAGAACAGTTGTATTGTAAAATTATTTACACCAAATTTTCAAATGTAAAAAGGGGGAAACATGCAGAAAGAAAAACTTGCAATTGAAGGTGGAGCAAAAACAAAGACTTCTGAAACAGAATATGTTCCTAAATATGGCATTGAAGAACTAATGGAACTTGTCAAGCTCTGGGAATTGAAACCAGGATCAGAAGAAAAGGTAAAATCAGTTCTTTTAGAAGCATGGAGCGGAAAGTCTCCGCATCTTTTCAGGTACTATCATCCTGATGGTGATTCAATGACAAGAAGATTTGAGCTGGAGTGCTCAAAATTTTTTGGTGTTCCGTACACTCTTGCAACAAATTCCTGCACTTCTGCCCTTATTGCAGCTTTGGTTGCTGTTGGCGTTGGCCCTGGAACAGAAGTTATTGTTCCTGCCCACACTTTTTTTGCTTCTGCTTCAGCAATAGTTGTCGCAAAGGCTATTCCTGTGATCGCTGAAATCGACGAGTCTCATACCATTGACCCAAAGGATTTTGAAAGAAAAATTACTCCACAAACAAAGGCAGTAATTGTTGTCCATATGAAGGGTCTTCCCTGCGACATGGATACTATTATGGATATTGCAAAAAAACACAATCTTTATGTCATTGAAGATGTTGCACAGGCAGCAGGTGGCACATATAAAGGCAGAAAATTAGGAACAATTGGAAACATTGGATGCTTTAGTCTGGACCATTACAAGGTTATTGCGAGTGGTGAAGGTGGGATAATGACTTTTAAGGACGAATGGCTTTATACTAGGGCACAAAGTTATCATGATACTGCTGCATGCTGGAGACCAAACAGGTATGAAAGGGAAAGGAAACCAGGTGAACTTTTTGCTGGCGAAAACTACAGGATGAGTGAGCTCCAGGCAGCAGTTGCCTGTGCTCAGATAAAAAAACTGCCAGGTATTGTTGAAAACTTGAAGAAAAACTACAAAAAAATTGTATCAAAACTTGAACTGCCAAAAGGGGTAAAGCTTTTGAAAGACAATGATCCTGAAGGTGGCTGCAGGTATGTTCTCGGGTTATTGTGGAATGACAGGGAACTGGTTGTAGCAGCAAGAAAAGCACTTGAAGCAGAAGGAATATGGGGTAGTACCCATGATACAGCAGTCAGGGACTGGCATGTTTACAAATACTGGGAACATATTCTTGATAAAAAGACAGCAACAAATGAAGGATGTCCCTATACATGTCCCTATTACAAAGGAAAAATTCCTGATTATTCTCCTGAGATGTGTCCTAACACTCTTGATTATCTTGGCAGAAGCCTGTTTGTTGGTATAAGTCCTGTTTATACTGACCTGGAATGTCAACAAATTGCTGATGGAATAAATAAGGTCGCCAGAATTCTGTGTGAAAGAAAAGAGAAAAACCTTCCATTGCTGAATGTTTAATTTAATGATAATTCAAAAGCGACTGGATTTTTGCTTTTTTAATTCATATATCAATCACACTTTAAAAGCTAAACCTTTTTCAGGGTAAGTCGTCCCAAAGTACGTGGAGGTACTGCTATCAAAAAAACATCAAAGGAGGTGAACAAAATGAAAAGAGTCGTAATGATTCTAAGTACCTTGGTTATTTTTGCCTGGTGTGGAACAAATATTTCTGCTGCTGAAACGCATAAAACCACACCTACGAAAGCACATATACTTGCAGATACATCCGTGCAACCTTCGGAAAAAGTTCAGAAAATTGAAGGTACAGTTGTTAATGTGGACACAGAAAAAAATACTATCACGATAAAGAAGGTAGATGGTTCTGAGATTACCCTGAAAGCCATAAAGCCAAAGATACAGGAAAAAATAAAGAATTTAAAAGCAGGCGAAAAAATTACTGTAAGTTGTAAAGAAAGCAAAAGGGAAGGGATGGTTTTGAAAAATGTAATCAAAGAAAAACCTGACAAGGGAAAGGGGAAACACGGAAAAAAATAACAGATCAGGAATAACTTAATCATTTGATGGCAGATTTTTTTATTTGAGATTTTGAATTCAATCAGGCATTGACACACTGAGAAAACCAGGCTACTATAAACACAAAAATGCCATAATCCCATGAAAAAGATTATATTTGCATCTATAATATTTTTTTCGTGCTTCAGCCACGCAGGAACCGGAATAAAAAATTTATTCATTGAAAAAAGAGAAAGAGTTATAATTTTTGCTCCACATCCTGACGATGAAATCCTCGGTTGTGCAAGTTTAATCCAAAAGGTAATAAAGAATGAAGGCGAAGTTTTTGTCGTATACCTGACTAATGGAGACCACAATCAGGTTCCCTACAGAGTATATGAGAAGAAAATCATACTGAAGCCCGCAGATTACGTCAAGCTTGGTGAAATAAGAAGAAAAGAGTCCACTAAAGCAACAGGTATTCTGGGAGTCCCGCAGGAAAATCTGATTTTTCTGGGGTATCCTGATTTTGGTTGTTTGAGAATATGGGAAGATTTCTGGGGAAACGTAAAAAAACCTTTCATGAGTTTTCTGACAAGGGCTCGTTATGTTCCATATAGAGAAAATTTTTCTTTTGGTCAACCTTATGTTGCTGAAAGTATTCTAAATGACTTGAAAAAGATTATTACACAGCTAAAACCAACTAAAATATTCATAACATCTCCATTTGATACAAATACAGACCACAGAGCGCTTTACAATTTTGTCAGGGCTGCAATTCTTGAAATTAAAGAAATAAGGGTTGAAGTATTTATTTACATCATTCATTTCAAAAATTATCCACAAAAAAAATCAGAGTTTCTGATGCTTCCTGAAATTCCTTCAGTTTACGAAACCTTCCTTGTTCCGCTTGACAATGAAGAAGTCAGCAAAAAAGATGAAGCCTTATCTTGTTTCAAATCGCAGACAGTATTTAAAAAAGGTTGGTTTTTTTCTTTTGCCAGAAAGAATGAAATATTCTACAAAGAAAAAGATGAAAACATAAATGAAAATAGAATGCTCGCACTTGAGAGTGAAAAAGAAGCAGAATTTAAAGATTACAGAAATGCATCCTATCCATTCTACTGTACATTGAAAAAAGATGGGGAATTGTTGAATATTGAATTTATCCAGAGAGATAAAATAGATTTACTAACCGAATACATTTTTTATTTCTATCCTTTTAGAAATGATACTGAATTTTCAGCAATGCCAAAAATTAAAGTGAATCTTAAAAAAGAAAAGGAAATCATCAGTGGGGGTTATGGCTTTATTCGGGAAAATTTGAAATACGAGAAGTTAAAAAATAGAATCAGCTTCAGAGTCAACATCTCTGACCTTAAAAATCCTGACTATCTGTTTTTCTCTGCAACCATTAAGGTCGGTGGCATCAGCTATGATTTTATTCCCTGGGAAGTAATCAAGATTGAATAGTCCTATTCATATCCGAATTTTTTTATAAACCGCTGCTTGACTATTTGAACTGTAAGCAGATAAACCACTACAATCAGAAAAAGGACGACAAAATATCCAAAAGGGGGCTGAACAAAACCAAGATGTTTACCTAGTGGTGTAAATGGAATAAACAAGCCTATTGTTACGATATAGATAGATGTAAAAACAAGGAATGGACTGGGTTTGCTCTCAATAAATGGAATTTTTCCAGTGCGAATTATATGAATAACAAAAGTTTGCGTACAAAGTGAAACAAGAAACCAACCAGTGTGAAATAACTGTTCGGTTGCCTTAAAGATGAACAGCAGCAAACCAAAAGTCAGAAAATCAAAAACTGAACTCACAGGTCCAATAATTACCATGAATTTTTTAATGTAGTCAACATTCCATGGCCTTGCTTTCATAAGATATTCACTGTCAACATCATCAACAGGGATTGCCACCTGTGAAAGGTCATAAAGGAAATTATTTAACAATATCTGGATGGGTAGCATCGGCAAAAAAGGAAGGATTAAACTGGCGCCAGTCATACTCAGCATATTACCAAAATTTGAGCTGGAGCCCATCTTAATGTATTTAAGTATATTGCCGAATGTTCTTCTTCCTTCAATAACACCATCCCTTAAAACCAACAAGCTTTTCTTCAAAAGGATTATGTCTGCAGACTCTTTTGCGATGTCTGCAGCATTGTTGACAGAAATGCCGACATCTGCTGCTTTTAATGCCAGCGCATCGTTTATGCCGTCACCAAGATATCCAACAATGTGACCATTTTCGTGAAGAGCATGAATGATTCTCTCTTTTTGTAGGGGTGAAAGTCGAGCAAAAACAGACATTGTCTTTACCAGTTCTTTTAATTGAGCGTCACTCATCTTTTCTATAACTTCCCCTGTTAATATTCCTTTCACATCCAGTGCAAGTTCGCTGCATATTTTCCCGGTAACAAGTTCGTTATCTCCAGTAAGCACCTTAAAATCTATTCCCAGTTTTTTTAAGGATTCAATTGTTTTCCTTGCAGTCGGTTTTGGAGGGTCAAGAAATGCAATATATCCCTTTAAGATCAAGTTCTTTTCATCCTCAACTGTATATCTCTCCTTTTCTTTTTCAAAATCCTTGTACGCAACAGCCAGCACTCTGAATCCATCAGAACTAAGCTGGTGATATTCACTTTCCAAATCTGCAAGTATCAACGGTTCCATTTCAAATATTTCACCATCAAGCTCGTATTTAGTACATCTTTTAAAGATTTCTTCAGGTGCACCTTTTGCAATCAGTCTGTTTTTGCCGTTAATTTCGACAATCACAGACATCATCTTTCTCGTAAAATCAAAAGGAATCTCATCAACCTTCCTGTACTGTTTTATTGTAAGTTCTTTATGTTCTAAAACAGCCCTATCAAGAATGTTTTTTAGTCCTGTTTGATAATAACTGTTGATATATGCAAATTCTAAAACTTCCTCGTCTTCATTTCTCACCACATCACAGTATTTTTCAAGAACAATCTCATCAAGGGTAAGTGTTCCGGTTTTGTCGGTACAAAGTACATCCATCGCGCCAAAGTTTTGAATGGCACTGAGCCGCTTTACAATGACTTTCTTCCTGGACATTGCGATAGCACCTTTTGAAAGATTGATTGTCACTATCAGTGGCAACATTTCTGGAGTTAGTCCCACCGCTACAGAAAGTGAGAACAGTAGAGCCTGGATAATATCTCCTTTCTTGAAAAATGCATGTATTGAAAATATTATCAGAACCAGAACAATCATTACCCTAATCATAAGCCATGTAAAATTTTTGATACCTTTTTCAAAACCACTCTCAACTGCAGTCGTTGCAAGTTTATAAGCAACTTTTCCAAACTGGGTTGACCCCCCGGTGTTTATAACAACTCCAAGCGCGGTACCACTTACAACAGTAGAACCCATAAAAACAATATTTGCTAGCTCAAAAACTGAATTGTTTTTTGATAGTATTGGGTCTGACGTCTTTTCAACAGGAACTGATTCTCCGGTCAATGTAGATTGGTTTATAAATAGATCCTTGCATGAAATTATTCTCAAATCAGCAGGAACTATATCTCCTGCTGAAAGATTGATTATATCACCCGGAACTATCTCACTGATTTTTATTTCTCTAAACCTGCCATTTCTACGCACGGTAGCCGTGACACTAACCATTTCACTGAGACGTTCTGTCTCTTTGCTGGCTTTGTATTCCTGATAAAATGACAATCCAACACTTATAATAGCCATTAAACTTACTATGGTTGCACTGATTTTTTCTCCAAGAAAAATAGAAAATCCAGCAATAATCAAAAGTACAACGACAAGAGGATTCAAAAACTTTGAAAAAAACTGAAAAAGGATGGTTCTTTTTCTCTTTCTTACCGGTTCATTAGGACCATATTGGTGTAAACGATTGTCTGCTTCTTCATCGGATAGTCCAGAAAATGAAGTGCCAAGTTTTTCAAAAATTGTCTCAACTGGCAATCCAATGTAATCAAAGTCCCAGCTCTGAGATGAGGATCTTCTTTTTCCCCGCATAACAAAATGTCTTTATGTGGTTCCATATAATTTCTCAAAAAAAAACTTTGTAGGGTGATATTATAACACATCTTTGTATTCGCAAATAAAGATTTACCGAAATATTGTTGAAAATGAATGCGTAATTCTCGATAAATTTTATCAGATTATTTTGGCCTTACCCTTGCTGTGCCATCAGACCCATAGATAACCTGAACTTCATCCCCTGGTCTGAAATTATCCTGTGGCGTTTTTTCCTGAATGATGGCAACGGTTCTACCATCTTCAAGTTTCACTGTGATTTCAAGCCCGGCTTTAGTGGTTATCTTTTTTTCAACAGCTCCGCCTGCCGCTGCTCCTGCAACTCCGCCAATGATTGTGGCTGCTGTTTTTCCTGACCCCTGACCAACACTGTGACCAACAGCAGCGCCAGCAGCAGCACCCGTGATGGTTCCAACGGGACCTGCCTCACCCTGGATTGTAACTTCATTTACTGAAACAATTTTACCAT
>JAMWCC010000018.1 GCA_023818375.1 Candidatus Omnitrophota bacterium
TTTGTCTCCAGGGTTTACGTCCTGAACCAGATACGGCTGCCCTTGTTTACGTGGACGAAGTCCCTTGCCTCTGGTTGGCAAGAAATGCTACTACATACCTGTGGATAACATCCATATTAGGTTTGAAATCTGGAACCTCTATATTCAGACTGCCAATTTTTTCACCTTCAAGATTTAAAATAGGAATTTCCTTTGTCATTTATTCCCCTATTTTTTTACAGCGTGCTTTACAAAGACTAAACTGTTTTCTCCACCAGGAACAGCACCTTTAACAAAAATTATATTTTTTTCGGGCATTACTTTGTAAACAAGCAAATTTTGAACAGTTACCCTCTCATTACCCATATGTCCTGCCATTTTCCTTCCTTTAATAACCCTTTGTGGATTCCCACCACCAATTGAACCAGGTTTCCTGTGTTGCATTGAGCCTCTGGTCGCGGGTCCACCTTTAAAACCATGCCTTTTTACGACACCCTGAAATCCTTTTCCTCTTGAGTTCCCAACAACATCAACGTAATCACCATCCTTGAATACAGAAACATTTATTTCTTGACCGATGGTAAAACTCTCCAATTCTTCCTGCGTTACCCTAAACTCTCTGAAAAATTTTAATGGCTGTAAGCCTGCTTTTTTACAATGCCCAGATATCGGTTTTTTTGCTTTTTTCTCGGAAACAAATTCATAACCGATTTGAATACTGCAATAGCCATCATTTTCTGTATTCTTTTTCTGAGTAACAAAACATGGACCAAGCTCAATTACAGTCACGGGAATAACTTTCCCATTTTCTTCAAAAACCTGCGTCATCCCCAATTTTCTACCGAGTAATCCAATTTTCATAACTACTCCAATTTCATCTCTACTTCAACACCCGAAGGAAGATTGAGACGACTTAAAGCATCCACAGTTCTCGTTGTTGGTTCAAGTATATCTATGAGCCTCTTATGAGTACACAATTGAAACTGCTCGCGGCTCTTTTTATTAACATGAGGAGACCTCAATACAGTATATACCTCTCTTTTAGTGGGCAGAGGTATTGGTCCCACTATTCTTACACCAGTAGTTTTGGCTATATCTATAATCTGTTTTACTGACTCATCCAGGACTCTGTGATCAAAACTTCGTAGTTTGATTCTTATTCTCTTTTTCTCCATATTTTTAATCCTTAAGCGATAATTTCAGTAATAGCTCCAGAACCAACAGTCCTACCACCTTCCCTGATCGCAAACCTCAAACCTTTCTCCATAGCCACAGGTGCTATCAACTCAGCCTCCATCTCTATATTATCTCCAGGCATCACCATCTCAACACCTTCAGGCAACTTTATAGTACCAGTAACATCTGTCGTCCTAAAGAAAAATTGAGGCCTATATCCAGTAAAAAACGGAGTGTGCCTGCCTCCCTCCTCCTTCTTCAATACATATACCTGCGCCTTAAACTTCTTATGCGGCGTTATACTACCAGGCGCCGCTATAACCATGCCTCTCTCTATCCCTTCCTTCTCTACACCCCTCAACAATAAACCTACATTATCTCCTGCTACAGCTTCATCAAGTACCTTCCTGAACATCTCTATACTGGTAACTACTGTCTTAACACTCTCATCCCTTAAACCTATTATCTCTACCTCCTCACCTGCCTTTATCTTCCCTCTCTCTACCCTACCTGTTGCAACAGTTCCCCTACCTGTTATAGAAAATACATCCTCTACTGCTAACAAAAATGGCTGATCTACCAACCTAACTGGCTCAGGTATATAGCTGTCTACCGCATCCATCAACTCCCATATCGGACCACATTTGCTACATTCCCTCTTACCACATCCACAATTCAACGCCTCCAACGCCGAACCCTTAACTACCGGTACCTCATCCCCAGGAAATTCATACTTGCTCAATAACTCCCTAACCTCTAACTCCACCAACTCTATCAACTCCTTATCCGCCAACATGTCCATCTTATTCATAAATACAACTATCGCAGGTACCCCTACCTGCCTCGCCAATAGTATATGCTCCCTGGTCTGCGGCATCGGACCATCAGGCGCACTCACAACCAGTATCGAACCATCCATCTGCGCAGCTCCAGTTATCATGTTCTTTATATAATCAGCATGACCAGGACAATCTATGTGTGCATAATGACGCTTGTCCGTCTCATATTCAATATGCGCTATCTGTATCGTTAAACCCCTCTCCTTCTCCTCCGGAGCTTTGTCTATATCTTCATACTCCCTATGCTGCGCCTTACCTGCCTTCGACAATACCAACGTCATAGCACTACTCAACGTCGTCTTCCCATGATCTACATGCCCTATCGTCCCTACGTTTACATGTGGCTTGCTCCTTACAAATTTCTCCTTCGCCATCTTCCCCCCCGGTTACAAAATCTCACTCATTTTCTTCAATTGCTCGTCTGGGACTTTTTGGTAAAAACAAGGTTCTATTATATAACTTGCGCGACCTTGTGTCAAGGACCTTAGTATTGTCGCATAATCAAACATCGTTCTAAGCGGTACAAAACCACGAATTATTTTATATATTCCATCGTCTTTCATCTCTTCAATCTTTCCATTTCTCATACCAAGATCTGCAATAATTTCACCAATGTACTCCTGTGGAGTTGTAACTTCTATCTTCATTATAGGTTCAAGCAGGACTGGATTTGCCTTCATATAAGCATCTTTAAATGCCATTGAGGCTGCAATTTTGAAAGCAATATCATTTGAGTCCACAGGATGAAATGATCCATCAACAACCGTACACTCAACATCAATTACAGGAAATCCTTTAAAAGGTCCAACTTCCATTGCCTCAAGAATGCCTTCTTCAATTGCGGGAATGAACTGAGAAGGTATCAGATCTCCTTTTAAAGCATTGCTAAATCTAAACCTCTCACCTTTCTGCAAAGGTTTAAGTTGGAGTACAACATGTCCATAATGTCCTTTCCCGCCTGTCTGTTTTATAAACTTTCCTTCTCCTGTTGCACAATTTGTTATTGTTTCTTTATAGGCAACTTCCGGCTTTCCGAGTCTTACTTCAAGGTTGTATTGTCTTTTCATTCTCTCAATAAGAACTTCAATGTGAAGCTGCCCCATTCCTGAGATAATTGTCTCTCCTGTATCTGGATCTATTTTCAATCTGAAAGTAGGATCCTCTTCAGTGAGTTTCAAAAGTGTTTGAAAAACCTTCTCTGATTCTGCTTTTGTCTTTGGTTCCACCTTCATTTTCAAAACCGGTTCAGGAAATCTCATTTTTTCAAGAATTATAGGAGAATCTATTTCACCAAGAGTATCTCCTGTGAATGTTTCCTTTAATCCTACAACGGCAACTATATCACCAGCAACTGCTTTTTCTATCTCCTGAAATTTGTTTGCATGAACCTCTAGAATCTTCAGTATCCTCTCCTTTCGCTTTCTCGTCCAGTTTATAAGCCTAATACCAGGAACAATCTGACCTGAATATACCCTCACATAAACAAGTCGGCCAAAGTACATATCATTAACCATTTTAAATGCAAGCAAACAATGTTTTTCGTCTATCTCAGGTTTTCTTGCAACAATCTGACCTGTTTCAGGGTCTTCTCCAAAAATCTCACCTCTGTCAAGTGGTGAAGGTAAATAATCAACAATCGCATCAAGTAGAAGTTTTGTTCCTTTATTTCTCAAAGAAGCACCACAAAATACAGGGTATAATGTTTTAGCCAAGGTTGCTCTTCTAATAGCCTTTTTTATAGTCTCAACACCAATATTTTGGTTGTGAAGATACATCTCCATAATTTCTTCGTCATTTTCAGCAAGTCGTTCAAGCATTTGATTTCTTGCTTGATGGACTTGCTCTTCTATTTCCTTAGGAATCTCTTCAAAAACAGCATCATTTTCTGAATCAGTTGGATAATATATTGCTTTATTTTCTATCAGGTCAACAATTCCATTAAATCCTGATTCACTACCAATAGGCATCTGTAAAACAAGACATTTTACCCCAAGTTTATTTTCTATCTGGGTAACAACTCTATAAAAATCTGCACCAATCCTGTCCAACTTATTAACATAAATAATTTTTGGTATTCCATACTTCTCACTCTGTCTCCAAACGGTCTCTGACTGAGGTTGAACACCTCCAACCCCACAAAAAATTCCAATGGCACCATCAAGAACCCTAAGAGATCTTTCAACCTCAGCGGTAAAATCTACGTGTCCTGGAGTATCAATTATGTTAATCTTATGACCTTTCCAGTAACATGTGGTAGCTGCAGAAGTTATAGTTATTCCACGTTCCCTCTCTTGATCCATCCAGTCCATTGTGGCGGTACCTTCGTCAACATCTCCAATCCGGCTGATTTTTCCCGAATAAAAAAGTATTCTTTCAGTTGTGGTGGTTTTGCCCGCATCAATATGGGCAATAATACCAATATTTCTGACATCTTTAATATCTGTCATGTCAGTCAAACCTGCTTTTTGTTTTGATACAACCTTTAATATCATTTTTTTTCTTTTCCTTCAGAACGATTTTCATTTGCCAGCGCCGTAAAAATTACAAAACAACGCTATGCGTAAGAAAAGGGATTTACCAACGGTAATGAGCAAAAGCCCTGTTTGACTCTGCCATTTTGTGCATTTCTTCCCTCTTTTTAACGCTTGCACCCTCATTTCTACTGGCTTCGATTATTTCTTCTACAAGCCTTTCGTACATTGGTTTCCCTTTTCTGGACCTCGCTGACTGAATAATCCAGCGGATAGCTAAAGACAAACTTCTTTTCGGAGGAACCTCAACAGGTACCTGATATGTTGCACCTCCAACTCGTCTAGGTCTTACTTCGAGTCGAGGTTTTACATTGTTGAGGGCCTTCTTAAAAACTGCAACAGGATCTTCCTTGGTTTTTTCACTAAGGATATCAAAACACTTATACATTATTTTTTCTGCCAGTGTACGTTTACCATCAACCATCAATGAATTTATGAACTTTGCTACTTCCAGGTCATTATATTTAGGATCCGGCAATAATGTTTTCTTTGCTTTATATTTTCTTCTGGGCATGTGTACTCCTTCCTATTTTTGTTGCTGTGCTGGTGGTTGTTCACCTTTGGCTTTCTTGGTACCATAACGGGAGCGTGCTTTCTTCCTGCCTTCAACCTGACCGGCATCAAGCGTACCCCTGACAATATGATATTTAACACCTGGCAAGTCTTTAACACGGCCACCACGCACCAAAACAATTGAATGCTCCTGAAGATTGTGGCCAATGCCAGGAATATATGCAATTACTTCTTTACCATTACTCAAACGCACTTTTGCTATTTTTCTCAAGGCCGCATTTGGCTTTTTTGGAGTCATTGTTTTTACATAAAGACAGACTCCCCTTTTCAAAGGATTTTTCTCTAGGGCTGTTGACTTAGACTTTTTAACTTTTCTTCTTCTTTTATGTCTAATTAACTGATTAATCGTCGGCATCTTATCTCCCAGTTATTCTAAATTTAATCATTCACCACTGACAACAACCTCTGTGGCTTGTTCCTCTCTTTTTGCCAAGCTACTAAAAAATCCTGTACCTGCAGGAATTAATTTACCAAGTATCACATTTTCTTTTAGACCCTCAAGATAATCTTCTGCACCGGTTATTGCGGCATTTGTAATAACCTTAAGTGTTTCCTGGAATGATGCCGCCGAAATAAAGCTTTCACTGCTGAGGGCAACTCTAGTTATTCCAAGAATCAGTGGTTCATATTTCGCACGTTTTTTACCCTTCGGCAAAGAGTCATTGATCTGTTGAATTTTAATTCGGTCGACTTCCTCCCCTTCAAGAAGATATGTATCTCCTGGATCAGTCACCCTAACCTTAGACAACATCTGTCGTATGATTATTTCTATGTGCTTATCATTGATGCTAACACCTTCCACTCTGTAAACCTTTTGTATTTCATTTAGAAGATACTCTTGTACCTTTTTCTCACCCTGCGTTTTTAAAATATCGGTCAGAACAACGGGTCCATCTGTTAATTTGGTTCCACTTACAACATGGTCTCCATTTCCAACAAGTAGGTGCTTTCCAAGTGGAACCCTGTATTCCTTTTTAACCTCTTTCGTTAAAGGATCCATGATTTTTATTATCTTTGTTCCTTTTTCACCCTGTTCTCTCAAAACATTTCCATCCACTTCACTTAAAATCGCAGGATTTCTTGGTGGACGGGCTTCAAACAACTCAGAAACTCTTGGAAGTCCACCTGTGATATCCTGCACCCTACCTACAACCTTCGGAGTTTTTGCGATCACATCACCTGCAGAAACCTGGCTGCCATCTTCTACAATTATATTTGTATTAACCGCAAGATAATGGGAGCTTACTGTCCTTCTTAAAAGGATGTCACCCTTCTTTACAGTGTCTCCATCTTTTACAAGAACCTCTGAAAATATCGAAACAGGGATCCTTTCCTCTTTATTATCTTTATATTGAACCACAATCTCAACTTTATGATCTTCCAATCTCTCCGAGTCTGGTACATTTTTACTTGTCCCACTTTCTATAACGCTTACGACACCTTTTTCTTTTGCTCTTACCTCTTCTAGTATTTCAATTCTTGGCTCAAAGGCTTCCTCATGTTCAATAATGGTCCTCTTAACAATTCCATCTTTTCCTTCTTTGTCTTCCTTTACGGTTTTACCAGGGATTATGTCCTTGAATCTTATTATTCCGTCTCTTTCAGCAATTATTGGTACTGCGTATGGATCCCATGTTGCAAGAATTTCACCTTTGTTTACTTTCCTGCCCTGTTCTACATGCAGCTCTGTTCCGACAACGACTGGGTAAGAATCCAGTTTGCGACCTCTTTCTTCATCTTCAATATCAATGGTTCCTTCTCGGCTCAAAACAACCAACTTTCCATTTTTATTTTTTACAAATTTGAGATTTTCAGAGTACCTAACAATTCCCTCATACTGCGCAATAATCCTTGCAGGTCCAATAGCCCTTGTTACAGTTCCGCCGACATGGAACGTTCTTAGCGTTAATTGAGTCCCTGGTTCTCCAATAGACTGAGCAGCAACAACACCAACTGCTTCCCCAAGATTAACCAGCTTCAATCTGGAAACATCTGCACCATAACATTTAGCACAAACTCCTCTTTCTGCCTTACAGGTAAGTACAGAACGTATCTTTATTCTCTCCACACCAAGATCCTCAATTCGTTCTGCTTTTTCTTCGTCAATTATCTCTCCTGCTTTTACAACAACTTCATCTGATATAATATCAACGATTGGATCAAAAGCAACGCGGCCAATTATTCTTTCCTTCAGGGGTATTATCACCTTTTCCCCGTCAGTTAGAGCACTGATATAGATACCATCAGTTGTTCCACAGTCTTCTACACTCACTATGACACTGTGTGCGACATCTACAAGTCTTCTGCTTAAATAGCCAGCGTCTGAGGTTTTTAATGCAGTATCAACAACTCCCTTTCTTCCACCGTGAATTGATATGAAATATTCCAGCAGAGGAAGTCCTTCCCTAAAGTTTGCAATAACAGGTGTTGTAATGATTTCGCCCATACCACCTGTTGCTTTTTTTGTTGGTCTGATCATAAGTCCACGCATTCCAGCAAGCTGATTAACCTGCGAACGATTACCTCTTGCACCAGACTCAACCATCATAACCACGGAATTTATTCTGAAAGGATCAATTGAAACATCCTTTCTCAATGTATCAAATACCTCATTAGAAATTCTATTTGTAACAGATGTCCAAAGGTCTATAATTCTGTTATACCTCTCGCCCTCAGATATCAGACCAGACCTATAATCCCTCTCTATCCTTGCAACTTCCTTTCTTGCTTCTTCTATTACCCTGTGTTTTACCTCAGGAACTTTGAGGTCATCTATGCCTATGCTTAATCCACCAATAGTAGCAAAGGTAAATCCAAGTTCTTTCAATTCATCAAGAAGCCGAACAGTTATAGAATAACCACATTCAATGAAAACCTTCTTGATAAGTTGCTCAAGAGCTTCGATATTGATGAGGCGATTTTGAAATGGAATTTTTTCAGGTAGAATTTTATTAAACAGTATTCTGCCAACGGTCGTGATAAATATCTGACCTTTTTTATCTCTGACTCTTACAGGTCTGTGTAATTCTAAAAGTCCAATCTCGTAAAGTATCTCGGCTTCTTCAAAACTATAGATTGCTTCATACCTATGTAAGGGGTCTTTTGATTTTTTATCCCCGTAGACACTTTGATCACTCTGATACGTTAGATAATAACATCCAAGGACTATATCTCTTGTTGGTGTAACAATAGGTCTACCATTGGCAGGAGAAAGAATATGAAGACTTGATTTCATCAGTAATTCTGCTTCAAGTTGTGCCTCAACAGTAATAGGCACATGTACGCTCATAGTATCACCATCAAAATCTGCATTGAACGCAGTACACACCAGAGGATGAATTCTAATAACATTACCCTCCATTAGCCTTGGATCAAAAGCCTGGATACTTAAGCGATGGAGAGTTGGTTGACGGTTAAGCAGTACCGGATGATTTTTTGTAACCTTTTCAAGTATTTCCCACACCTCGGGCCTATTTTCTTCGAGAGCTCTCTTAGCGCTACCGAGCGTATGGAAATATTCCTTCTTTCTTAGTTCTCTCAAAACAAACGGACTGAAAAGTTCAAGTGCCATCTGCTTTGGGATTCCGCATTCGTGAAGCTTTAAATTTGGGTCAACAACGATTACTGCCCTACCAGAATAGTCAACTCTCTTACCAAGGAGATTCTGTCTGAATCTTCCCTGTTTACCCCTCAAAGATTCACTCAGAGATTTTAGAGGTCTTTTACCCTTACCAAGAACAGGCGTTCCATATCTACCATTGTCCAAAAGTGCATCCACTGCTTCCTGAAGCATTCTTTTTTCATTTCTTATTATGATGTCGGGTGCCTGAAGCTTAATCAATTTTTTTAGGCGATTGTTCCTATTTATTACCCTCTGATACAAATCATTCAGATCAGACGCAACAAATTTACCTCCGTCCAGAGGTAGAAGTGGTCTCAAATCCGGAGGAATCACAGGAATGATTGAAGTAACAAGATACTCAGGTTTTACCTCTGTTTTTAACAGACCTTCTATCATCCTGAGTTTTTTAACAAGATTGCGTCGTGATGTACTGTCTTTTCTTTTCCCTTTGCTTTTGAGCTGATCTTTCACCTTTTCCAGCTCTTTTTCTAAGTCGATTCTCTTCAATAACTCATAAATTGCAGCCGCTCCAATTTCGGCTCGGAATCTATTACCATACCTTTCAAGATTCTCCTTGTATTCATCCTCTGTCAGAAGCTCTTTTTCAGAAAGTGGTGTATCTCCAGGATCAACAACTATGTAGCGGTCGTAGTAGAGAACCTTCTCAAGGGTAATCTGAGAAAGATCAAGTAAAACACCTAGCCAGTTTGCGGTACTTTTAAACAACCAGACATAAGAAACAGGTGTTGCAAGTTCTATATGCCCCATCCTTTCTCTTCTTACATCTGATGTTGTTACTTCAACACCGCACCGATCACAAATAATGCCACGAAATCTTTGTTTCTTAAATTTACCACAGGCACATTCCCAGTCCTTAACAGGTCCAAAAATTTTCTCACAGAATAGTCCATCCCTTTCTGGTTTGTTTGTACGATAGTTTAATGTCTCTGCTTTTTTCACCTCTCCATATGACCACGAACGAATTACCATAGGAGGTGCAATCCTTATGGTAACAACATCTCTATCCTGATTATTTTTCTTTCTTTTTTCGATTCTTAGATCAAAACCAAGACCATTAAGTTCCTTTGTGAGAACATGAAAAGATTCAGGCAGATTTTCTTCCTGGTAATCCACACCCTTTACAATACTTTCATAAGCTTTCTTACGACCTTTGATATCATCGCTTTTTATAGTAAGCATTTCGCGCAGAGTATAGCTGGCACCATATCCTTCCAGTGCCCACACTTCCATTTCTCCAAATCTCTGTCCCCCAAACTGAGCTCTGCCACCCAGTGGTTGCTGCGTTATTAGTGAATATGATCCTACTGAACGAGCGTGGAACTTTTCATCTGCAAGATGAATCAACTTCATCATATATATTGAACCCACCGTGACAGGCTGTAGAAAAGGTTCTCCTGTCTGCCCATCAAAAACACGGGTTTTACCATCTTCTGGTAATCCTGCTTCTTTAAGTTTTTGCTTTATCTCCAGCTCTTTTATACTTTCAAAAACAGGTGTTTCCATTGAATAACCGAGTGTTTTCAAAGCCCAACCCAAATGAGTTTCAAGAATCTGTCCTATGTTCATACGAGATGGTACACCAAGAGGATTTAGTACTATGTCAACTGGTGTTCCATCCTCAAGGAATGGCATATCTTCCTCAGGAAGAATGACAGAAATCACTCCTTTGTTCCCATGTCTTCCACTCATCTTGTCGCCAACCGCTATCTTTTTCTTTGTGGCTATCTCCACGGTTACCTTACAAATTACATTTGGCTCAAGTTCTGAACCTTTCCTTACCTTGTTTTCTTCATTTTTTGCTTCACGTTCTAATTTCTCAAGTTCTTCTTTACCTATATTGACTATTTTTTCAACCTCAGACCTTATATCCGGCTTATCTATCGACCTAACAATTTTTTCCCAGGTATCAGGATTTGAAGTGAGTCTGGCGTAAGAAATCTTGTTCCTGGAAAGAACCTCCTTGATCTTATCCACAATAATTTTTTTCACTATATTCCTTTTCTCTTTCAGCTCTTTTTCTATCTTCTTTAATTGTTGCTGCACCTGGGACTGAGGAATCCTGTCAGAGGGATACTGGGTTTTAACATTTATTACAACTCCATATACCCCTGGCGGTACAACCAAAGATGTATTGGCAACATCTCTTGCTTTTTCACCAAATATCACTCTCAGCAGTTTTTCCTCAGGGGTTAATTCTGCCTCTCCCTTAGGTGTAATTTTACCAACAAGGATATCTCCTGGTTTTACTTCTGCGCCAATCCTAATAATTCCATTTTTGTCGAGGTTTTTCAATTCATCTTCAGAAACGTTTGGAAGGTCTGCTGTAATTTCTTCTGGGCCTCTTTCTGTTTCCTGTGCTATGACCTCAAATTTTTCAATATGAATTGAGGTAAACGTATCTTCTTTAACAAGTTTTTCACTCAATACAATGGCATCCTCAAAATTGTAGCCACGCCATGGCATGAATGCAACAAGGAGGTTTCTACCAAGAGCAAGTTCTCCCTCAGGAGATACAGCAGGTCCATCCGAAATAATTTGGCCCCTTTTCACTTTCTGTCCAACAGAAACAAGAGGTCTTTGATGGAAACAGGTATCTTGGTTGGTTCTTCGGAATGTTTGAAGTTTGTAAATATCTTTGTGTTCCCAGGGAAACAATCCCTTTTCTTCTCTTTCAATGATAATCGTCTCTGCATCGACGTATTCAACAATACCTGAGTTTTTAGCACGCAATACCACACCAGAATCGGTCACAACTTTTTTTTCCATGCCAGTTCTGACAAGTGGTCTCTCAGGTCGAAGTAATGGTACTGCTTGCCTCTGCATATTTGAACCCATCAACGCTCGGTTGGAATCGTTATGTTCAAGAAATGGAATAAGAGAAGCACTTAAACCAACAACCTGCTTTGGTGAGACACCAATAAGCTCTATTTTATCTTTGGTAGTCTCAGTAAATTCACCACCCTTAGACCTTACCCTGATTGTTTCGAGCTTGATCTCACCTGTTTCAGGATCATACGGTACATCTGGGGGAGCAACAACATAGTTGTCCTCTTCATCAGCAGAAACATAAACGACCTCATCAAATAGAACCTTTCCATTTTTTACCTTAAAATAAGGTGTTCGTAAAAATCCATTTTTATCAATATCCGCATATATCGTGAGAGAATTGATCAAGCCAACATTCGCACCTTCAGGAGTTTCTATGGGACATATCCTTCCAAAATGGGTGTAGTGAACATCCCGTACTTCAAAACCGGCCCGTTTTCTCTCTTTTACTCCGCCTTCTCCAACTGCCGTAAGCCTTCTCTTGTGTGTAAGCTCTGCAAGTGGATTTATCTGATCAAGAAATTGTGAAAGTTGATTACGTGCAAAAAACTCATCTACTGCGGTTGAAAAAATCCTGCTGTTAAGGATATCCTGAGGTGTAATTTTCGTTGTTTTATCTATAATCGCCATTCTTTCTTTTATGAAATGTGCAAGCCTTAGCATTCCTTCATACACGTGTTCCTTCACCAGTTCAGCTGATGTTCTTACTCTCTTGTTACCAAGATGATCGATGTCATCTGTTTCGCCTTGATTTTTTTCAGTCAACTCCAGTAGATACTTTAAGGTTTTTATTATGTCTTCATCTGTCAGATGCAATTCTGTACGATTCAAACCAAGTTTTTTATTAATCTGCAATCTACCCGCGGGTGAAAGGTCGTAAGAGTCAGAACTAAAAAACAATCTTCTGAAGAAAATCTTCGCCTCTCTTTCTTCCATCGGAAAACCTGGCCTGAGCTCAACATAAATTTTTTTAATAGCATCATCCTGGGTCTTCACATCGGCATCTTTCTGAAGGGTATTATTAATAATACTATCAGGAGGTACATTATCCGGAGAACCGTATAGAAGTGAAATAATTTCTTCACTGGAGTATCCAAGGGCTTTTAGAAGCGTGGTAGCATAAATCTTCTTTTTCCCAAAATAAGCGTATAGGCATGTTACATTATGATGAAATTCTGGATGAAATTCCAGCCATAAGCCACGTGCAGGAAAAATACGAGCCGAATAGGTAGCCTTCTGGCTTATTTCTTCTTCCTCCTTAAAGTATACCCCTGGAGACCTTTGAATCTGGTTGACAACAACCCTTTCAATACCATTGATAATGAATGTTCCACGTTCAGTCATCAAAGGAATAATTCCAAGATAGACATCTTGAGCCTCAACAAAACTTTCTATTTTCTGGTTTATCTTATCCTTTTTATACAGCCTGAACTTAGCCTTGAACTTTCCACCATATGTAATACCCTTTTCCACACACTCTAGCTCGGATTCGACAGGATCTTCAATGGTATAGCTTAAGTATTCTAAAAATAAGGTCCCATCATCACTTGCTATGGCATTTATCTTTTGCCCGGGTACAATTTCAATTTCTGGGAAAACCTTCCTCATCACTTCTTCAAGCCCAACTTTTTCTCTTTTTTCAGGTACAACATCTTTTTGAAGAAATTTCTTGTAGGGTTCAATTTGAACCCTAAGTAGATCTGGAATATGCAATTGTTTTTGGTCCATATTCTCCATTACCCCCTGAGGGTTTTTATAAAATTAAACATTTACTTCACTTCCACCGTGGCTCCAACAGCTTCTAATTTTTTCTTAATTTCATCCGCTTCTTCCTTACTTACCTTTTCCTTTAACGGCTTTGGAAGAGACTCCACAAGGTCCTTTGCTTCCTTTAAACCAAGATTTGTTATTGCTCTGACTTCCTTGATAACTTGTATTTTGTTGGAACCAAAGCTTGTTAGAATCACATCAAATGTTGTCTTCTCTTCCACAGGTGCTGACACCTGCTCTGCGGTAACAGTTGAAGTTACCGGTCCGGCTGCAGCAACAACCGGCTGTACTCCAAATTTTTCTTCAAGTTTTTTTGCAAGGTCGGCCAATTCAATTGCAGTAAGACTTCCAATCGCATCCACAAGAGCATCTACAGAAAATTTTTTCTCTTCAGCCATTTTCTTTCTCCTTTTTGTCGGAAAATGTTCTTAATATCATTATCATTCTTATTATTGGATATTTCACATTGTATACAATGTTACTCAGGGGAGCCTTAATTCCACCGATAACCATAGCCTGCAAGGTTTTCTTTGATGGTAGACTACCAAGCTTCTCAATTTGTTCCACAGGCAAAAACGCATTGTTTAACAATCCGAACTTGATTTTCAGTTTGCCTGAAGATTTTGAAAACTTTAAAATTTCCTTAACAACTTCAGCCTCATCACCTTTATCAGTCCATATCAATAAATTTGGTCCCTCCATAAACTTTGTTGCCTCATCAAGAGAACGCGCCTGCAATGCCATTTTCATTAAAGTATTTTTAACAACCAATACTCTTGACGAGTGCTTTTTCATCTCCCTTCTGAACTCTTCAGTCTCCTTTACTGAAAGTCCCGAAAATTCTGCTAAAACTGATATCTTGCTGAGTTTTAGTTGTTCACTTAAAAATTCCAGCAATTGTTGTTTATCTTTCTTGTTCATTGTTCATCCTGTTTGATCAAGACATTGTGCTTTTTATTTCCTGTGCAATCTTTGTAATATTTATCGGAAAAGAAGGACCCATGGTTGAAGAAAGATATACACTTTTTATATAAACCCCTTTTGCCCCTTGGGGTTTTGCCGCAATAATTGCTTTCAAAGCTGAATAAAAGTTATCAAGCAATTGTTCAGAAGAAAAGGAAACTTTACCTATGGGAATATGAATATTTCCATCTTTGTCCATTTTGAATTCAATTCTTCCTTTTTTTAGCTCAGTTACAATTTTGTCTATGTCAAATGTTACAGTACCACTCTTGGGATTTGGCATGAGGCCTCTTGGCCCAAGAATTTTTCCCAGTACTGCAATATTTTTCATCATATCCGGAGTGGCGACAACTGCTTGAAAATCCAACCAACCATTCTTAATCTTTTCTATCAACTCATTTCCGCCATAATAATCAGCGCCTGCGTTTTTAGCCTTTTCAACATTTTCACCTTGTGCAAATACGAGGACTTTAACCTGCTTCCCACTTCCATGTGGAAGATTCACAGAACCCCTAATGGGTTGCTGAATTTTTTTCAAGTCAAGTCCAAGATGCACTGAAAGTTCTACAGTTTCGTCAAACCTAGCTGAAGGATTAGCTTTAATAAAAGCAATTACTTCTTCGGGTGTATATGCGATTTTTTTCTCAATTCTATCCCTGATTGCCTTGTATTTCTTAGATCTTTTTTTCATCATAACTCCTTAATCAATGACCTCTATCCCCATACTTTTTGCGCAGCCCTCGACTATTTTAATTGCTTGATTCAAATCCTGAGTGTTAAGGTCAGGAAGTTTTATTTTTGCAATTTCCTCTATCTGCTTCCTTGTAACCTTACCAACCTTTTCTTTGTTAGGTGCGGCAGAACCCTTAACTATATTGGCCGCCTTCTTTAGCAAAGAGGCAGTTGGTGGTGTCTTAAGCTCATACTTAAAAGACCTGTCTTCAAAAATCGTCAATACTACAGGTATAATATCTCCTTCCTTGCCTTTTGTTGCAGCATTGAATGACTTACAGAACTCCATAATATTTACACCATGTTGACCAAGTGCTGGTCCCACAGGTGGAGCTGGTGTTGCCTGTCCAGCTGGAATTTGCAATTTCACGACAGCCTTAACTGGTTTTGTTGTTTTCTCAGCCATAATCACACCTTTTCAACTTGCCAAAAATTAAGCTCTAAAATTGTTGATCTTCCAAAAATCGATACACTCACCTTCAACCTTTCCTTTTCACTATTCACATCTTCAACCAACCCATTGAAATTTACAAATGGTCCATCAGTTATCACAACTTTATCTCCCTTGTTGAATTCTATTTTGGGAACCGGTTTGGTTTTTCTTTCTTCAATTTCTTGTAGAAGATTGTCAATCTCTTTATTTTGCAATGGAGCTGGCCTCGTACCAGCGCCCAACACATTAAGCACGCCATTAGTTGATTTTATCAGATGCCAAGTAATATCATCCACTTCATCCTCTGCCTCAAGAAGAAGATATCCTGGAAAAAATCTTTTAGGTCTCACCTTCTTGTTCCCTTTGATATTTTCAACTATATTTTCTGTTGGAATAATGATCTGCTTAATTTTTGTATTTCCAGCATTGCTCAGTCTTGCTTCGATAAGCTTCTTTATCTTATCTTCTTGACCTGTTCTCACATGTACAATAAACCATTTACTCATGACTACCTCGCATAAATATGCAACATCTTTGAAAAAATAACATCAACTATACCAAAATAGAGCGCCATCAAAACCATTAAAACTATAACAGCGATCGTTGACCTTTTCAGTATCTGGAAATCAGGCCAAGTAACCTTTTTGAACTCTGCTGCACTTTCTTTTATAAAAATTTTTATCTTCTGCATTTTTTCATCCTGTGTTGCAGGCCTGGGAGGATTTGAACCTCCAACCTACGGTTTTGGAGACCGCCGCTCTGCCGTTAGAGCTACAGGCCTATCTGATTTCCCTATGAACTGTATGCTTACGGCAACCCGGACAAAATTTTTTTAATTCTAGGCGGTCCTTATTCTTCTTTTTGTTCTTCTGAGTTGAATAATTCCTCTTTTTACATTCAGAACACGCAAGTAAAATAGTTTC
>JAMWCC010000026.1 GCA_023818375.1 Candidatus Omnitrophota bacterium
ATAAAAAAGCAAATAAACCATGGGATCCAGAACAAGATTTCGGGGATGGAACTTTTAGTGTTGAAGAAACGGCTGATGGAGAAACAATCATATTTACTTCTGAAGGTAGTTACAAAGGTCAATCAGCAAGAGTTTCCATTGTTACATATCGCACACCGGGCTCAGGTGGCAGCGGTTCTGGTGGTTCTTTTGGTAAAGGTCTTTTTGGCAGCCAGTCAGTGACTCTTTTTGAGAATGCATGGATTGATGGCTATGATTCACGGCTGGGTCCCTATGGACCATCAAATAGAGGAAATTATGGTGATACAGGAAGTAAGGGTGCTATAACACTTTATAATAATTCACATGTATATGGTACTGTAATGGTTGAAGATGGACCAAATTATCTTACTCTTGGACATGGAGCTACTGTAGCTGACAGTGATTTGTACCATAATTTTGGAGATCCATTTAACAATTTGCCACAGGTTACGGTGCCGGCAGATCTTGCTACATTACCCTACCCTATTGCTGGAGACCCTAGAATTACTGGGGTTTATACACTTTCAAGCGGAAAATTGATCGTGGGCAATAACAAAATTATTACAATTTCAGGTGGTGATTTCAGATTTAAAAGTATAACACTTAATAACAATTCCATTATGTACATTACAGGAAATACGAGATTTTACATAGAGTCGGCATTAACCCTTTCCAATAATACACAGGTTATCATCCAGAACAATAGCACGGTTATCTGGTACCTTGGTAATCAGGGTACGACTTTTACTCCCACACTTGCCAATAATTCAGTGATTAATAATAGTTCAACAACACCGGGCAATCTAAGGATTTATGTTCCAAGCAATGCTAATATAACTCTTGCAAACAATGCACTGGCTTTTAATGGAATAATTTATGCGCCAAATTCAACTATTACTCTTGCCAACAATAGCCAATTTTATGGTAGTATTGTGGCGAAAAACCTCACTGTTGTAAACAATGCTTCCATCCATTATGATAAAGCACTGCGGGATATTACCTTTCCTGAAGATCCTGGTGCTGGTGGCGGAACACAACCCGGTCCAAGAGTAATAGTCCGCTGGACAAAGCCTGATTGGTTAGGCAGATTGCAGTAATATAAATTTTAAAAGGTAAAGACCACAATGGAACATAATAATCCTGTAATTTTTGACCCCGGGCTTAAATACTCAAGAATAAACAGAAAATGGCAGGGAATACCTGGTATTGAGAGAACAAAAGACAAAACATTATGGGCAACATGGTACAGTGGTGGAGATGGTGAAGGTCCTGAAAATTATGTGATTTTAGTAAAAAGTAAGGATGAAGGAAAAACATGGTCAGACCCATTAATCATTATTGACCCGCCAGGCAATACACGTGCCTTTGATCCATGTCTCTGGGTTGACCCATCAGGAAGATTGTGGCTATTCTGGGCTATGAGTGATGGCTGGTGGGATGGTAAAGGCGGCGTATGGGCGATATTTAATGAAAATCCTGAAAATGAAAAATTTATCTGGAGTAAACCCAGAAAGATTGCTGATGGAATAATGATGAATAAACCGATAGTTCTTTCAACAGGTGAGTGGCTTTTTCCTGTGGCGATCTGGAATAGGGAACCTTTTGTTCAAAAAGTGAGTCACTTGAGATTTTCAAATGTCTATATTTCAACTGATTCTGGAAAAACTATCAAATACCTTGGGAGTGCTGATGTACCTGAAAGAACATGCGATGAACATATGATAGTTGAGTTAAAAGATGGCTCATTGTGGATGCTGGTTAGAACATCATATGGAATTGGTGAAAGTTTTTCTTATAACAGGGGCAGGACATGGACACCTGGCAAAAGTTCAGGTATTCCTGGACCAAATTCAAGATTTCATATAAGGCGGCTGAAATCCGGTAATCTTTTGCTTGTTAATCACTATGGTTTTGAAGATAAAATTCGTTCTCATCTAACAGCAATGCTATCAGATGATGAGGGAAAAAGTTGGCCTTATAGAATTGTTATTGATGAAAGGGAGAAAGTTTCCTATCCTGATGCTACAGAAGATGAAGATGGAAGCATATTTATTATTTACGACCATGACAGGCATGGTGCAAAACAAATTTTGATGGCAATAATAACAGAAGATGATATCAAAGCAGGTAAAATTGTTTCGTCTGGTTCAGAATTAAGGATTTGTGTTCAGGGTTAGCTTATTTCCACCCTTCTTTGCCTTTCAATGGTACAAACTGACATCCGCCGTGGTATTCTTTGACAAGCTTCCCTTTTCTTTTTATTCCCCTGATGAGCTCCTGCGAATAAAGGTCTCCAACAGGAATAATAATTTTTCCGCCTTCTTCAAGTTGGTCAACAAGTGATTGAGGTATTTCAGGCGCCCCTGCAGTCACAATAATTATCTTGTAAGGTGAAAATTCCTGGTATCCAATTGTTCCATCCCCAACAATAATTGTTGGTTTATATCCCAATTGTTGTAATGTTTTTCTTGCCTTTTCTGCCAGTTCCGGTATTCTTTCAATTGAATAGACATCACAACCCAACTGGCACAAAATTGCCGTTTGATAACCAGAGCCGGTACCAATTTCAAGGACTTTATCCCCTTTTTCAGGTTCTGCAAGTTCTGTCATAATTGCTACCATATATGGCTGACTTATTGTCTGTCCGTAACCAATTGGAAGGGGACAATCATCATATGCACAGTTTTGTAAATCAGCAGGAACAAATTTTTCCCGCGGAACTTTTAGAAAAGCAGAAAGAACCTTTTCGTTTTTAATTCCCCTTCTCTTCATCTGGTATTCAACCATTTCTTCTCTTAATTTTTCAAAATCTATTTTTTCTTCCATATTGTTAGAATAACTTTTAAAAGCATCAGAAAAAAATTAACGGTATCTTTTCCTGGTCTAATCTTGCTTTTTCCACTACCATAAATCGTTGATACTGGAATAGATGATATTTTTACTCCTTTCCATGAAGCGCGCAAAAGCATTTCTGTTTCGGTTTCAAAATGATCTGTTAGTAGATGTATTTTTTGCAGAACATTTCTTTTGATAGCCCGGAAACCATTTTGTGAATCGGGTATCCACTGAAAAGCAAGAAATGAAATCAGTAAAGACATGGAAATATTGGTTAGTTTTCTTACAAGTGGCATATCTGTTCCAATAATCTTTCTCTTGCCAACAATTACACCTGCTCTTTTGTTTTTTTCAATCGTTTCAAGAAATAGAGGTAGGTCTGAAACAGAATGTTGTCCATCACCATCCATTGTTATGATTGTATCAAATTGAAGATTTGCAATATGTTGGAAACCAGTTTTCAAAGCAGCTCCTTTTCCTTTACATTGTGGGTGCCTTATTACGACTGCTCCATTCTTTTTTGCTTCTTCAGATGTACGGTCAGTTGAACCATCATCAACAACAAAAACAGATGGAACAATTTTTCTTATCTCGCTGACAATTTTTCCGATGTGTTTTCCTTCATTATGAGCCGGTATCAATACGCAAACTCTTTTTGTTTCCATTTAGTCAATTATCCTGGTTTTGGTACATTGTTGAAGATATTCTTTGACCCTTGAGTATTGTTCCTGCAAATAAAGGCGGTTTCTTAATATCCTTTCAGCTTCTCTTCTGGACTCTGTTAAAATTTCAATGTCTTTTACAATATCACCAATTTTTAAAGGTAGAACACCATGCTGTCGTACTCCAAGCAAATCACCTGGTCCTCTTAAAGTCAAATCGATTTCAGCCAGTTTAAGACCATCTTCAATTTCCAAGAATGATTCAAGTCTTGCGATAGATTGGTTATCTTGCGTATGGTGAATAAGTATACAGTATCCTGTTTCTCCACTACGCCCTACTCTTCCCCGCATCTGATGAAGTTGGGACAGCCCAAATTTTTCTGCTTCATCGATGACAACAAAGTTTGCATCAGGAACATCAATGCCCACCTCTATTACCGTTGTTGAAACGATTAATAAAATTTCTTTTTTCCTGAATTTCATGATGATTTCGGATTTTTCTGCACTTGATAACCTACCATGTAAGATTCCCAATTTATTTGAGTCCAGTATTGCAGAAAGTTTTCTAAAGTGGTTCAGCACGGATGAGTTTTCTGAACCTTCGATGGTGGGTGCTACAAAATATCCCTGTTTTTTTTCATCAACCTGTTTTTTTACAAATTGATAAACAGTTTCTATTTCATTATATTCAAAAAGGTAACTAACCACTTTTCTTTCTCCTTTTGGTAAAGTTTCAATTGTTGAGAGATCTATGTTTCCATAGAATGCAAGTGCTACACTTCTTGGTATAGGAGTTGCGCTCATAGCGAGATAGTGAATTCGATAGCCTCTTTGCTGGAGCAGGTTTCTTTGCTGAACTCCGAATTTATGTTGCTCATCCACAACAATGGCTTTAATATGAGGATATGAAATTTTCTCACTTAAAAGGGCGTGTGTTCCGAATAGTATTTTGATTTCGTTTTTCATAATTTTTGTCTGAATTTCCTTTTTTAATTTTTCCGTCAATCCGCCAATTAGGAGGCCGGATTCAATCCCACTGGAAAGAAAAAAAGGATGCCAGTTTAAATAATGTTGTTCAGCTAAAATTTCAGTTGGAGCAAGAAATATTCCTTGCTGGCTTTCCTTTGCAAAAAGCCAGAGAAAAAATATTGCAACGACAGTTTTTCCGGATCCGACTTCTCCCTGAAGAAGTCTATTTACTACCTTTCCTGACCTCAGGTCATCAAGGATTTCATTCATAACTTTTATCTGTTCATTGGTAAGTTTAAATGGGAGCATTTGTTCAAAATTATGAACTAATGAACTTCCGAACTTATCCGTTTCGATGATTTGAGGTTTTTCATTGGCGGCGATCTTTTTGTACATCAAACCAAGTTGGAGTTTAAAAAATTCATCAAAGATTAGGTGCTTCCTTGCCTTTTCAAGGTTTATTTGATTTGTTGGAAAATGAATATTAGTAATGGCGTGCTTCATATTGGAAAGGCCAAGTTTGCTTCTGTCTTCAAGTGGAAGAATATCAGGAGGAAATTGATCAATATTTTTTAATGCATATTTGATGCATTTTCTGATAAAATTTTGTGTAAGTCCTGAGACCGTGGAATATACCGGAAGGATATAATCAAGTTTCTTCCTGTTTTCAATAATTTCAAAGATGGGGTTGTTAATCTGTAAGTTTTCACCATATTGCTCAATTTTTCCATAGACAAAGATTTTGGTGCCTACTTTTAAAATGTTGGAAATATAATTCTGATTAAAAAATACCAAAAAAATTACGCCTGTGCCATCTGAAATAGCAACCTTAATAAGTAGTAGATGTGGCATACGTTTTTGTTCAATAGCGATAACTTCACCTTTAATAGATGCTATTACTCCAGGAATAACTTCGCTTATTTTTTTGATTTGTCTTCTATCAAGATACTTCCTGGGGAAATGAAACAAGAGGTCTTTAATTGTATGTATTCCCATTTTTGAAAAGCATCGCATTCTTTGTGGGCCGATACCAGGTATCATCTTTATTGAAGTTTCCGGTAATAACATATTTAGCGAAGGGGTAATTCCATTTGTTCTTTAGTTGATGATAGTATGTTGTAAAACTTGAGAATTCTTAGCAAATCACAGATTGGTGAAGAATATACCTTCCTTGGTTCAATTTTTTCAATAACCCCAGAGATGATTGAGGGAATTGTCATTATATGAGCAATGCCTGTCTCTTTGAGCTTTTTTATGACTTGCTGGCGTAAGTCGGTATTTGATGGTAGTTGTGGAATAATAAGCATTTTTATAAAAAGTTGATCTCTGAACCAGTTTGAAAACCTTTCTGCTTGGTTTTCTTTTGCGAACTCAAGAATTTCTGGGAATGTTTCTAAAATTCTTGTTGTTATTTTACAGGTATGCCATGCTACGGGTTTAATAACTGCAGCCGAAATATGCTCAATATATATCTGGTCAAGTATAAAAGGAGAATCTTTTTTTTCTATTTCTGGATTTGATTTTCTAACCAGGATGAGGTTTCCGTCCCTGGCTGTGAAATATTTTCGTTGATGAAAAAACTCCTCAACAAGTTCCAGGATTACTTCACTCATAACTCAGGGAATAAAATAAAGTGAAAATAAGTAGTTACCCTTCAACAACACTGTGAGAATTGCTCCTATTGCAAGATATGGTCCGAAAGGTACATAATCATCCCAGGTTTTTTTCTTTGAATATATGAGGGCAAGACTTATAATCGTTCCAAGAATTGAGCCAAAAAATATCGAGACCAATACTCCCTTCCATCCAACAAATGCTCCTATCGCTGCAAGTAATTTTAAATCCCCGCCTCCCATAGCTTCTTTTTTCCAAATAACTTTTCCCATTATCATTAGAAGCAATACAATTAAAGCTCCAATGAGCGCTCCGGATAGACTATACGAAAAACTCGTTAAAACAGGCCATGCTTTTTGTGGCATGAAAAAGTTTTTGCACATAGCTGCTCCAAGGATTCCCAGTGCGATTAGTGGTAATACGATAACATCTGGTATAAGAAAAGTTTCGTAGTCAATGCCGCTTATAATAACAAGTCCAAGTGTAAAAATAAAATAAAACAAAAAAGTACAGTATAGTTCTGCAGTCCAGAATTTTTGATACAGTAAAATGGTTAGCACACCCATCAGTAGTTCAACGACAGGGTATCTTAACGAAATGGATTTCTTACAGTATCTGCAACGACCCTTAAGCACCAGGTAACTTATAATTGGAATGTTATCGTACCAGTTTATTGAACGTCTGCATTTTGGACAGAAAGAGCCAGGTTTGACTATTGATTTATTTCTGGGTAAACGATAGATTACTACATTTGCAAAACTTCCAAAACATGCCCCAATAATGAAAGCAAGAAGTTCCTTCATGGAATTAAAAGTCTTTGACCTATCAGCAAGTTACCATCCTTAATTTTATTTAGTTCTCTGATTTTTTGGACGCTTGTATTATATTTTTTTGCAATGCTGGAAAGAGTCTCACCTTTTTGAACGATGTGATATCTTGTAGGTGAACCTTCTGATTTTTTGGATGCTAATTCAGTACCTTCATCAGAGATCTGTTTTTCTATTGATCGTTTTAAACTGACTATTTCACTCTCCTGTCTAACAATCTCATTAAGCAATGTTTCTATTTGCGAGTCATAATGTTTTTTCAGATTTTCTATATCTGAGCGCTGTGCAATATTCCGGATACTCAGTGAATCAATTTCAGTTGCAATCTGTTGAATTGAAGTTTTTAAAGCAAGTAAATCTTTTTGGAAATTCACCATTGAGTCAGTGAGTGATACAGATGTTCTTAGTAGTTCATTCTGGGCTTTTCTGATTGTGTCGATGTCCTGTGTGAACTGGAGATTTTTCTCATCCTGAAATTTTTTAAAGGTCTCAAGGGTCTTTTTTTGATCTTGATATGAATCATCAATGGCTGCTCTTAATTCTCTTATCTGGTTTTTTGTTTCTTCACTGGTACTTAAAATTATCATTTGCTGCTGCTCTTGAATTTTTTGGATGCCTTCAATCTTGGCGTATATTTCCTGAAATTTTTTCTGGTTGCTTTCCTGTTGTGTCAAAATTTTGTTGTCGATCTCAGATTTCAATATATCCAAGTCATCTTTGTTTGCTATACTTACACAACCTCCAAGGATAAGGGATATTATGCAAATTGTTGAAAGGTGCCAACTTTTTTTCATTGCTTTATCTTGAACTCACATCTTCTGTTTTTTGCCCATGCTTCTTCATTATGACCAGGGTCTGCAGGCATTGACTCGCCATAGCTTATTGTATAGAGCCTTTTTGGTGATATGCCAAGTCCAATAAGGAAATTTCTTGTACTTAGAGCTCTTTTCTCACCCAATACAAGATTATATTCGTCGGTCCCGCGTTCATCACAATGTCCTTCAATAAGGATTGAAATATCGGGATTTTTCTTAAGATAATCTGCAATAGCTCTAAGTTTTGCGTGTTCACTTGTTTTTATATTGTATTTATCAAAGTCGAAATATATTGGCTGGAAAATTTCTTCGACACCTTTTTCCTCAGGTTTTATAAATTTTGGTTCATCCTCGGTTTTTACAGGAGGAATTTCTCCACCAGTGGTTGCAACAGTAATTTCTGTAGGTGTTGCAGTAGATGTGTCGGTTGATGGTTTTTTTACTGGTTCTTCATGAGGTTTTTGTGCTAATGGTTGAGAGATTTTTTGGTCTGTCGAAGACGGTTGTGAAACTAAAGGTGTTTCTTTTGGTGGTGTTTTCTTTTTTGAGTAAGGACAACACCCTGAGACAATAATTGATATTATTATGCACAAAGAGGCAACTACTAAAACTTTTTTCATTGATCCCCCTTTTTTTAATTAAGTTTATCAAATATCTTTCTCCTTGTCAACGAATGTCCCAGCAGCCACTCCATGCATTATCTGCGATTTTTCTTGTCTTAAGTGTATAAATATCAATTGCCCAGATTGAGTTTATGTATTTTTCCTGATTTGTAAAAAGTAGGTGTCTGCTGTCTGGTGCCCACGACGGACCATCACTCCACGATTTTCCTCTAGTCAAAATTTTTCTTTTTCCTGTGTTGAAATCATAGATTTCAATCAACATTTCAGTACCGTATCTTACTGCGTATGCAATATATTTCCCATCGGGAGACCAGGCTGGCGCTGTAATATAATTAGAAGGGATATCTATCTTTCTCAAATTCAATCCAAATTGGTTCATTATATATAATCTCGGTTTTCCATCTCTGTCTGAAACAAATGCAATATTATTTTCATCAGGGGATACAGAAGGAGAAGCGTTGATACCTCTTTTTTCTGTTAATCTTCTAAGAATATTTCCTTTAAGATCAACCAGATATATATCTGGATTTCCACTTCTACTTAACACAGCCGCTGCCATTTGCTGCTTTCTGAAAAATGATATACAGGCATTTAATCCAGGTTCTCCAAGAAATGTTTGTATTTGCTTTGTTTTTAAATCAAGGACATCAAGGGTTGGAAATACTTTTCTATAAGAAAGAAAAACAATCTTTCCCTTTTCAGGAAACCATCTGGGGAAATTAATAATATATGGTGTGGAAATTACCTCAATTTGATTTGAACCATCATAATCTGTCATTATAATACTGTATAAATTGCCTTTTTTTGTTACAAAAAGAATTTTGCTTTTTGCAATGCCTGGCTTCCCTGTAATTCTATAAACAATTTCATCACAAACAACATGCGCAAGATATTCAGGTGAATTTCCTTTATCAACGGAAAAAGTAAAAAGCATTGTTTTCTCAACAGAATCATAGACCTCAATCTTGAAATCTTCTCTTATTCTGCATACAATCAAAATACTGATATTTTCTTTGAAGGCATTGTCCAGTTCAGCGTCTACTTTTATATTTTCTTTAAAGGTTGCCTTTCTGATGTTAAACCAGTCTGAATACTCCAGATCTTTTACTAATTGCTTGGAAAATTGTTCAACAAATGCATTTTTTTCTGCTACCAAAATTATAGAAGCATTTGTTTTCATTTCGGGCTCAGACGTAATCTCAATAGTAACTCTATTCTGTCCAAAAAGAAGCAGCGAACCAGTAAGAAACAGCACAATTGGTAGTTTCTTTTTCACTCTATCCCCCTCATGTTAAATTTTACTGTGACATCAAGGTAATCTTGTTTATATGTGATTGGAAGTGGTTGAATTCTTTCTATCTCTCTGATTGCCTTAAGTGCACTTTCATCAAATGCTTTTACACCAGAACCCTGTTCAATGAAAACATCTGTTATTGTTCCATCCCTCTTTACTCTAAATGAAACATAGGCGGTTAGAGAATAGTTCCTTTCTTCAGGTAATTTCCATTTCTTTTGTATAATTCGTTTCATGTTTTCTAAATATTCTAAGGGAATGATATTGCCTGCAGGAATTTTGTTTTCTGAAAACCCTACAGAAATTCTGTTTTGATCGCCACTATCTGATAAGGGAAAAATTTTAGAGGCAAGGGAACTTTTTTTAGTTTCGGCGGTTTGATATGATGTTGTTTTTTCTGTTGAAGCAGTACTTCCGGTTGTATAATTTTCAGTAGACGTGCCGAGTTTTTTTCTTATTTCAGCCATATATTGTTCTGGAGAAAAACTTTCAGTAGGTAGATAACTTGGTTCTGTACCAATTTTTCTATTTTTACTTGTTTCAGTTAAGTGTTTTTTTTCACTGTTTTCAGATGATTGCGTTTTTGTATTGTAAACTGGTGAGGTACTAACTTCAGTTTTTTTTATATACGCTTCTGCCTTTTCAATTCTGAAAGCAGATGTTATATCCTTTGAAATTTCAATTTCTGGCGGTAAATTTAATAAATCCACGACATAAACTTTTTCATTTTGCTTGTTTTTAATGTTGTGTCCCTGTATAATCAAACCTATAAAGATCACATGAAGAATAACCGAAACAAAAAATGAATTTCTCATTGACTTATTTGTGTTGCAAGACCTATCCTTTTTATATCAGCCCTTTTTAAAATATCAAGGACATTTATTAATTCTTGATAGGTTATATTTTTGTCCCCTTTTATCACAATTCCAATTTCTGGGTTTTTTGAGACTGTATTCTGAGCCATAACAATTAATTCATTCATGGTGACATGTAGATTTCCCCAGAATAATTTTCCATCCTTTGTAATGGTTATCACTATGCTTTTTTCAACACCTATCCTTGATGGTCCGGAAACAGGTAATTTTACTTCGATTCCCTGCTCTATCATAGGAGAAACCATTAGAAGGATAATAACAAGAACCAGAGCAACATCAATAAAATTGATTATGTTGATTTTGTTGAGTGCGTTTTCTTTTATTTCTGAACTAAAGAAATTGTTTATATTCATTTATTCATTTCCGCATATATTGCATTAAGTACCTCTTCTCCTTGCATCTTTATCTTTCTTAGTTCTCCATCAAAATAATTATAACCTAACGCTGCTGGTATTGCGACAACAAGTCCAGCAAAAGTTACAATGAGGGCTTCTGATATACCAGACGCGATAATAGAGATTGAGGAAGTACCTGTTATTCCTATGTTGTGAAACGCCATGAGGATTCCCCACACTGTACCTAGTAGTCCCATAAATGGAGCAACTGCTGAAACCGATAAAAGAAAATCTAATTTGCTGCTGAGGCTTAACATTTCTTCATTTGCTAACCGTTTAATAAAATTGTAAAGATTTTCTTCCAGAATTTCTCGTTTTGTTTTTTCTGTTAGTGTTTTATTTAATATCCTTGACCATGGTGACTCAGGTACATTAATGATTTTACCATTGTAGAAAACATCCAGAAACTTTTTATTTGCCTTTTTTACTCTTTTGAAAAGAAAAAATTTATTAATCATGATTGACCAGCTATATATGGACATCATGAAAAGCATAGTAAGAATTGTTTTTCCTACCCAACCAAAATGTTTCCAGCTTGTGATCCATATGTTTTCCATGGAAGGCCTTTTATAAATAAGCGCCCCCAGCCGGAATCGAACCGGCGCTACCACCTTGAAAGAGTGGTGACCTAGGCCGCTAGTCGATGGGGGCATATCTTTTTGAGTTCAATTTATTTTACAAGAAAATGGATATCTGGTCAACAGTCCGAATTGAGACATAATAAATCTACCCAAAAATATTTTAGGGGATACAGGACCGCGGTAAAAACTATATTGTCTGTTTCCTTTTTTCACCTTATATAGTACCCTTCACATTTTGTATTCGTACATAAGATATTCAGTGAGGGCTTCATTCCACGATCTTGGTTTATAAAAATATGATGTAAACAGTGATGTGTCAAGTACAGAAAAACAGGGTCTTTTTGCTGTAGAATCCGGGAAATTTTTTATACTAACTGGTATCAAGTAGGAGCTGTCGTAACCTAGTTTTTCACATATGTATAATCCGTATTCATACCAGCTGCAAAAACCACTATTGCAAAAATGTATAGTTCCTGTAAATTTTTTTTTTGAAATTTCACTAAGGGCAATAGCGAGATCTTTTGCATAGGTTGGCGAGCTAATCACATCCTTAGTAATCATAATTTTTCCCTTGTTCTTTAATTTGTCAGGTAAAGAGCTTGCAAAATTTTCTCCATTTCTTCCAAAAATTCTGGATGTTCTAATGATGCAGTATTTATCACAATTTTTTGATATGATTTGTTCTCCTTCCAACTTGGTTCTTCCATATATTGAAAGTGGCTCTGGCTCATCCGTTTCTTTGTATGGAGTTTTTTTTCTCCCACTGAATACAAAGTCTGTGCTTACATATATGACATAGGTTTGTATCATTCCAGCAAGGATTGCGATATTATTTGTTCCGGAAACATTAGTTTTGAATGCAGTAACAATGTCCGATTCACAGAGATCAACATTTGTAAATGCTGCAAGGTGGAAAATTATTTCTGGTTTTATTTTAAAAAGTAATCTTTTAAGTGTGAAAAAATCTGCAATATCACAGATCTTATGAGAAAGGATAAAGGGCTTTTCATTATGTAATATTTGTGATAAATACCTACCCACAAGTCCATTTCCACCGGTAATGACAATTTTCATAGATCAGGATATCTGCTTTTATAATATGTTTTGAATTCTTTGCTATCTTTGATTGTTTTCCACCAATTGAAGTTTTCAAGATACCATTTGACTGTGATTTCAAGCCCTTTTTCAAAATCAAATGATGGGAGAAATCCAATCTCTTTTATTTTTTCACAGGACAAGCTGTATCTTTTGTCATGTGCTACTCTATCTGGTATGTGAACAATAAGATTTTCTTTCTTTCCCAATAGTTTTAAAATTTTCTGCACCACTTCCAGATTTTGTTTTTCCTGACATGCAGAGACATTGTATATATTTCCTGGTACACCTTTTTCTATTAAAACTTCCAATGCACGGCATGTATCTTCTACAAAGAGCCAGTCTCGAACCTGTGTTCCGTCACCATAAATTGGAATTTTCTTATTTTCTATAGCATTTGTGATTGCAAGCGGTATGAACTTTTCTGGATGCTGAAATGGCCCGAAGTTATTTGTAAATCTCGCTATTATTGCCGGAATCTGATAACACTTTATGTAGGATAGCACTAACAAGTCTGCTGATGCCTTACTTGCTGCATATGGATTAGTGGGATTTAGTGGAGAACTTTCGCTGAAAGAGCCTATTTTTATACTTCCGTATACCTCGTCTGTTGAAATATGAATGTATTTTTTTATTGCCTTTTTTTTTCTTATAAACTCAAGAATTCTAAAGGTACCTATTACGTCAGTTACAAGAAAATCCTGTGCATTTTGAAAAGATCTATCGACATGAGTTTCGGCTGCGAAATGGATAATGAAATCACATTCTTCGAGAGCTTTTTCAATTTTGGTTGTGTCACATATATCAATTTTGAAAAATTTATGGTTGGAAAATGTATTAAGAATTTCCAATGTTAAAGGGTTTGCCGCATACGTCATTTTATCTATATTTACAATTTGAATTTCAGGATGTTTTTTACAAAAAAAAGATATAAAGTTTGAACCTATAAAGCCAACTCCACCTGTAATTGCAATCTTCACTTTGTTCCCCTTTTCTTTGCCACAAGAATGTTTGCTCTCAAGAGGGAGTTGAATGTGCCAGCATCAGTCCACCAGCCTTCAAGTATTCCGTAAGTCATTTCCCCTTTTTCAATATAGCGGTTGTTTACATCTGTTATTTCGAGTTCTCCTCTTGAAGAGGGTTTTAAATTTTTAATGAATTCGAAAACCTGGCTATCATACATATAGATACCTGTGACAGCAAATCTTGTTGGTGGTTCTGCAGGTTTTTCGATAATTCTGATAATCCTTCCATCTTTAATTTCTGCTACGCCAAATCTTTGTGGATCATCTACTTCTTTCAGAAGTATCCTTGCACCTTTTTCCTGTTTTTGAAATATTTCCACTTCTTTTGTGATATCTTTCTCTATAATATTATCACCGAGCATGACAACTAATTTTTCACCACCTGCAAAGTGTTCTGCTAGACCAAGGGCATGTGCAATACCTTTTTCTCCTTCCTGATATGCATATGTCAGATGTTCAAGGCCAAAATCCTTTCCATTTTCCAGTAAACGTAAGAAATCTCCTGCAGATGTACCTCCTGTTACTACCATGATATCTCTGATACCGGCTTTCACAAGAGTTTCAAGCGGATAAAATATCATTGGTCTATCATAAACAGGCAAGAGATGTTTATTTGTAACCTTTGTTAAGGGATACAGACGAGTACCTAGACCACCAGCTAGTATTACGCCCTTCATCAGCGATTTTTCCTTTCCCATTTATATGGAATTTGGTCCGTATCAAAAGGTAGACGGTATTCATCAGGAGATTCGTGGTTGTATGGTTCTGTTGGAATGTTGAGAAGTATTGCTTCTTCGGTTGAGATGCAAGTAAATCCGTGATAAAGATTTGCAGGAATATGTATGAGAAGTGGATTGAAATCTCCTGAAATAAATTCATTTATTTCGCCATAGGTTGGACTTTCTATTCTTTGGTCATAAACTACGATTTTTGCCATACCTGATATTACAATCATATTGTCATTTTGAAACTTGTGAAGATGCCATGCTTTAATAACCCCAGGATAACAGCTAGTTATATAAACCTGACCAAATTTTTCAAAAAATGTGTCGTCTCTCCTGAATATTTCGAGTAACCTTCCTCTCTCATCCACCACAAAAGAAACCTTTTTAATTTTAACACCCTGGATCATATGCAACTCCGGAATTATATTATTTCACTTTTATAAATTTCGCAAACATTTACTTGTGGACACGTTCTACGTATTGTCCTGTTGTTGTTGAGACCTTTATAACATCCCCTACTCTTATAAACTGCGGAACCAAAATTTCCATGTTATTTTCAAGTACCGCGCTTTTGTAAGTGGCGTCCGCATCTCCTTTAAGGCCGGTTCCAGTGCTTACTACCTTTAGTTCGATGGTTTCAGGAATAATAACATTGACTGGCATTCCTTCATAAAGTTCAAATTTCAAGGATGTACCTTCTTTAAGGAATTTTTTGAAGTTTCCGATCATATGAGATGGTACTTCAAATTGTTCGTATGTTTGTGGATTCATAAAACAAAAATTCTCTCCCTCGGAATAAAGATATTCAAGAGTGATGATTTCAACAGATATATCTTCTAATTTTTCTTCAGGCGCAAGTTTTATATCCATTATTTTACCGGTTCTAACATTTTGAAGCCTTGCGTGTACATGGCTTGAAAATCTAGCCTGTCCGGTTTTAATTTCTGTTTCAATCACCCTGAATATATCATTATCTTTTTTTATAAAGATCCCTTGCTTAAGATTTGCCGCCTCTAACATTGGTACCTCCGTGTTTGATACGGATAATACCCCAAATTTTCGATTCAAACCATATTCAAGGTTTTCTTAAATTGGATTTCGTAAAGATTTGCGTATAAGCCACCTTTTTCAAGAAGCTGATAATGTGTTCCTTGTTCAACAATTACGCCGTCATTTATTACAAGGATTTTCTTAGCATTCATTACAGTAGAAAGCCTGTGAGCAATGATAAAAGATGTTCTATTTTTTAGTAGTCTTGTGATCGCTTCTTGAATTAGGGCTTCTGTTTCATTGTCTACAGAAGATGTGGCTTCGTCAAAGATCAAAATAGGAGGATTTTTTAATATCGCTCTTGCTATTGCTATTCTTTGTTTTTCTCCAACAGACAGTTTAATTCCTCTTTCTCCTATTTGATGTTCATAACCGTCAGGAAGTCTCATGATGAAATCGTGCGCATTGGCAAGTTTTGCTGCTTCAACAATTTCATCAAATTTTGCATCAAGCTTTCCATATGCAATATTTTCAATAATTGTTCCATTAAACAAAAACGGTTCCTGCATTACTATACCGATGGCTTCCCTAAGATCTTTAAGCCTATATTTTCTGATATCCACTCCATCAATAAGAATCTCCCCTTCCGTAACATCATAGAATCTTGGGATCAAATTGACGATGGTTGTTTTTCCTGCTCCAGTTGGTCCAACAAGAGCGATACTTTCGCCAGGGTTTGCAATAAAACTTATTCCATGAAGCACTTCAATTTCTGGTTTATAAGAAAAGTGAACATTATTAAATATGACCTGACCTCTGATTGGTTTTTTTAATTGTACTGGATTATC
>JAMWCC010000120.1:0-9927 GCA_023818375.1 Candidatus Omnitrophota bacterium
CTTTTTATTGAAAGATGTCAAACTTGAAAAATCGCCAAGAATTTTGACAGGGATTGATGAACTTGATCGTGTACTTGGCGGTGGAATTGTCCCTGGTAGTGTTTTATTACTTGCAGGTGAACCGGGTATTGGAAAGTCAACATTGATTTTGTTGATGGCTTCAAAATTAGCCGATAAAGAAAAAAAAGTCCTATATATTTCAGGTGAAGAATCTGCAGGGCAACTAAGGATGCGGTCTGAAAGACTTGGTGTGAGAAACACTGAAAATTTATTTTTTCTATCCGAGAATGAAATAAAATCAACCGAAAATGCCATTGAAATAATTAAGCCAGATGTAATTATTGTTGATTCCGTTCAGATGATTTATGATTCTGATTTTGATTATCCATATGGGTCCATATTTCAGGTCAGGAAAGCTGCTCAGTTTTTTATAGAGTGGGCAAAGAAATTTGAAAACCCTGTTTTTCTTATTGGCCACATTACAAAAGAAGGCAACATTGCAGGACCGAAGATTCTTGAGCATCTTGTTGACGTGGTTTTATATTTTGAAGGCGATAGACTGTCCAATTTACGGATTCTGAGGGGAGCTAAAAACAGATTTGGTTCCACAGAAGAAATAGGTGTATTCAGAATGGATGAGTCAGGATTGGTTGAGGTTCCAGATTCAGCCAGACTTTTTATTTCCAAGAATGCCAGCAGCCAGCCAGGGCTTGTTGTTTTTCCCTGTCAGGAGGGAAAAAGAACAATACTACTTGAAATACAGAGCTTAATTACGCCAAGTTATCTTGGAGTTCCAAGGAGGACATTCACAGGACTTGACTATAACCGTGTAAACCTGGTCCTTGCTGTGGTTGAAAAGAAACTACGTCTGAATTTTGGTTCAAAGGATGTCTATTTTAATGTTTCTGGTGGAATGAAAATTACAGAATCCGCTGTTGACCTTGCCATCGCAATTGCCTCTATATCTTCCTACAAAGATATTGCACCGCCTGCTCAAACAGTGTTTATCGGCGAGATAGCATTAACAGGAGAGATAAGACAGGTTCAGCATCTTTTGCCCCGTCTTAAAGAATCAGCGAGACTTGGATTTAAAAGCGCTTTCGTACCCCCAGGAGCAGGGAATATTTTTATTCCTGGCATGAGAATTTTTGAGGTTGGCTGGCTTACAGAAGTTGCAGAAACCGCCTTTAAAAAAGGTTGAACTGAGAATACCAGTGGTATATAATAATATCGTTAAAATAAGAGGAGGTTTTGATGGGACTTTATTTCATAAGAGCAAGTTTTGTCCTTATAAGCGCTTTTGCAGGTTCTGTTTTCTGGGTTGAAAATAAACTCAATGGTGTTATAGCTGGTTTGATCGGAAGTTTGGTTGTGGTTGGGATTGAACTTCTTATGCAAAAAATCCCTTTCAGAAAATTTATTATGGCTGTTTTCGGGTTGATTGTGGGTTTAATCACAGCGATTCTTATAGCAAATTTCGTACTTCTTGTTCCATTTGCTTCTGCAAGGCAGGAAGATGGAGTAAGATTTGTTTTGTATTTCATTTTTAGCTATCTTGGTATTATGATTGGCATCAGGGGGGTTGGAGAACTTGGTTTTCTTTTTCCCTATTTACATCAGTTTAAGGCAGAAGCAATGAGAGCAATTGTTATTGATAGTAGCGTGGCAATTGATGGAAGGGTTTATGAACTGGCGCAGAGTGGTTTTCTTGAGGGTACCATAATTATTCCGACATTCATCATAAAAGAACTTCAGGAGCTTGCTGACTCTGCAAGCGAAATGAAAAGGCAAAGGGGTAGACGCGGCCTTGATACTCTGAACAGGATGAGAAATGATGCTAATCTCGATGTTAAGGTTTATGATGTTGATTATCCTGAAATAGAAGGTGTTGATGCAAAACTTGTAAAACTGGCTTCATCCATAGGTGCCAGAATTCTTACAAATGATTACAATCTTACTAAGGTTGCAGAAGTCAAGAATATAAAGGTTTTGAACCTTCACAATTTAGCCACACTTATGAGAGCCAAGCTTATGGCAGGAGAAACCCTTCAACTTAAGGTTGTAAGAGAAGGTAAAGAGCATGGACAAGGGGTTGGTTATCTTGAAGATGGTACAATGGTTGTGATTGAAAATGGAGCAAAGTATATTGGTAAAACTGTTGAAACAGTTATCGATAGTACAATTCAAACAGTCAGTGGCCGTATAATTTTTGCAAAGCTGAAATGACAGCATGTATCATTGTGGGTGCCGGAAGGGGTAGACGTTTTAAAAGTAAGATACCAAAGACATTTTATCCTTTTTCCGGGAAACCCTTGCTTGAATACAGCATAATGAAGTTTTCAAGTTGCAGTGTTGTTGATGAGATAGTAGTTGTTGTCCAAAAAAAATTTATTAAACACAAGTACGTTGAGTCATGGAAAAAGCTTTTCCCAAAAATTAAAGCAGTAGTTGCTGGGGGCGATTGCAGGGAAAAATCTGTATTTAATGGGTTTATGAATTGTTCAAAGGATTGCGATATTGTACTGGTTCATGATGGAGCAAGACCTTTTGTAAGTTTTAGACTTATTGAGAGGGTTGTGAAAGGTGTTTTAAAATATGGTAGCTGTATCCCAGTTTATCCAGTAAATGGATCAGTAAAGATTGTTAAGAATAAAAAGCTTATAAGTACGCTGTTTGAGAAGGATTTAAAAATTGCCCAGACTCCTCAGGGTTTTAGAAGGGATATCCTTGAAAAGGTTTTTTCCTCAAACGAGCAAAATCTGAGTAGTTTTCCAGATGAAGCTTCCATGTGCGAAACATTGGGATATGGTGTTTATACAGTCGATGGCGAACCAACAAATATAAAAATTACCACACAGGAAGACCTAAAGATTGCTCATGCCCTTTTAAAAATCACCTGTTAAAAGGTAAAAAATGGAGAAACTTGAAAAAATGGAAAGTAGAACAGGAGTATGTTTTCCGCAGGGATTTAAGGCATCGGGTATCAACTGCGGGATAAAAAAGGAAAAAAAGGATTTGGCTATAATTATTTCAGATACTCCGTGTATGGTAGCAGCGTGTTCAACAACAAACAGGGTTAAGTCATACTCTTTATTATGGTCGTTGAAGAACATTAAAAATCCCATTCGGGCAATATTGATAAATAGCGGTAATGCCAATGTACTTTGGGGAAAAGACGGATGGCAAACAACCTGTAAAATTATGGAACAATTTGCGAATAAACTTGGTGCCAGCACAAAGGAAGTTCTTTTTGCTTCAACAGGTGTTATTGGAAAACCTCTTCCTGAGGACAAAATTATAGGAGGGCTTGATGAACTTATATCTATCGCTTCACCACAGGGAGGTACTGATGCTGCGCATGCCATCATGACAACAGATAGCTTTCCAAAGCTCATAGAAATTGAAACAGATATTCCCACAAGACGCAAGAACAGTTTTGTAAGGATTGGAGCAATGGCAAAGGGTGCAGGTATGATATGCCCGAATATGGCAACAATGCTTGCATTTATTACCACAGACGCAGTGATTTCAAAAGAAGTCTTAAAAAAGATGCTTAAATCAGCTGTAGAACAAAGTTTTAACATGATAACGGTTGATAACGACCAAAGCACAAATGATTTTGTTTTGTGTATGGCAAATGGCTTGGCTGGCAACAAAACGATTCATGAAAAAACAAAAGAGTATGAGAAATTTTATGAAGCGCTGTTAAATGTTTGTACATTTCTTGCAAAAAAAATTGCTGAAAATGGCGAGGGAGCAGACCGACTTATTGAGGTCAAGGTTGAGAATGCATGGAGCAGTAAAGATGCAAAAAGAGTAGCAAAAAAAATTGCTGGTTCAAATTTAGTTAAAGCCGCAGTCAGTGGTACCTGGCCAAACTGGGGAAGAATTGCTGCTGCTGCTGGTTCTGTATGTGCTCGCTTTGACCCTTCAAAAATGAAAATTGTCATTGGTAGCTATACGGTCTTTGATGGTGAACCTTGTGAGTTTGATGAAACACTTTTGCGTCAGGAATTATCCAAAAAACAGGTGGTAATAAAAGTATCTTTGAACGCAGGAAATGAAAGTGCGGTTGCCTGGGGTTGCAATCTTACCGAAAAATATGTAACAATTAACATGGAAAAAGAATGAAAAATGGCTGAGAAAAGGGATTATTATGAAGTGCTTGGGGTCAGTAGGAACGCTACGCTTGATGAAATAAAGAAGGCATACAGAGATCTTGCTCTAAAATACCATCCTGACAGAAATCCTGGGAACAAGGAAGCAGAAGAAAAATTTAAAGAAGTAACAGAAGCGTATGAGGTATTGAGCGATCCAGAAAAGAGAAGAACCTATGATCAGTTTGGGCATGCTGGGTTTGGCCCACAGGGATTTGACTGGAGGCAGGATTTTGGCAGGGTCAGGATGGATTTTTCGGATATTTTCGGTGATTTCTTCAGTGATTTCTTTTCGGATATTTTTGGTCCTCAGGATGTTGTCAGGGAAAATCGTGGCGAAGATGTTGAAATGAGAATATCCATACCATTGCGGGAGGCTGTCAATGGTACAGAAAGGACGATAAATGTTTCAGTGTATGAGAAATGTTCTGTATGCGATGGAACAGGAAGCAGAACCAAGAGAACACCGATTGAATGTCTACAATGCCACGGAACTGGAAAGGTTGTTTATCAGCAAGGATTTATTTCGATTGGACAGACCTGTCCAAGATGTAAAGGACAGGGAACAGTTATTACTGATCCTTGTGTTAACTGTCATGGTTCTGGTAGGGTAAGAGTGATGCATAAAATAAAAGTTAAAATTCCCGCTGGTATTGAAAGTGGTACTTCACTCCGTCTTAGGGGTATGGGGAATGCAGGGCCAAGGAGTGGTGCCAGGGGTGATTTATATGTGACAGTTTTTGTGGAAGAGGATGAGTTTTTTAAAAGAAAGGGCGCTGATCTTTACTGCGAAGTTCCGATAACAGTGACAACCGCTGTTTTAGGGGGTGAAATTGAAATACCCACTCTTTCAGGCAAGGTAAGGGCAAGAGTTTCTCCCGGGACCCAGGATGGCACGATTTTAAGATTGCGAAATTTGGGAGTGCCAAAAGGTTCAACAAAAGGAAGTCTTTTTGCAGTCTTACGCGTTGTATTACCAAAAACAATGTCAAGGGAAGAAAGAAGACTATGGGAGCAGTTGAAGGCAATTGAAAATGAAAAAAATTACCCAGAAATAGCGAAATTTCGCTCGAAACTTTAAGAGACTCACCATAATATGGAAAAAAGATTCAAGTTGTACTCAAAGTTTAAACCAGCTGGTGACCAACCCCAGGCAATTGAAAGACTGGTCAAGAATCTTGAAGAAAATGCAAAATGGCAGGTTTTACTTGGAGTTACTGGTAGTGGTAAAACATTTACAATGGCAAATGTGATCGAACGTGTTCAAAGACCTGTTCTTGTAATTTCCCATAACAAAACTCTCGCTGCTCAGCTTTATAGTGAATTCAGGGAATTTTTCCCAGAGAATAAGGTCAGGTTTTTTGTCAGTTATTACGACTATTATCAGCCAGAGGCATACATTCCTGCAACTGACACATATATTGAGAAGGATGCTTCTATCAATGAAGACATTGATCGGCTTCGTCTGGCTGCTACAAGTGCGATACTTTCCAGCAGGGATGTAATTATTGTTGCAAGTGTTTCTTCAATATATCCACTTGGAAGTCCTGAAGACCACAGAAGTTTAATGTTAAATCTTACAGTTAAACAAAAAATCACAAGAGTAGATATACTGAGACGACTTGTTGAAATACAATACGAAAGGAATGATTTTGATTTAACAAGGGGAAAATTTCGAGTTAGAGGTTCTGTTATTGAACTTATACCATCGTATGAGGAGATAGGTTTAAGAATAATCCTGGAAGGAGAATCTGTTTCAAAACTTGAAAGATTTGAACCTTTAACTGGCAGGACGATATCTGAAGAATCTCAGATCGCAGTTTATCCCGCAAAACACTTTGTCAGCCCACCTGACAAGCTTGAAAGAGCTTTAAGAACGATAAGAGAAGAACTCGAGCAACAGCTTGAAAAATTTAGAAAGCAGGGAAAACTTCTTGAGGCTGAAAGACTTGAAATGAGGACAAGAAACGACCTTGAGATGCTTGCTGAGCTTGGATACTGTCATGGTATTGAAAACTATTCAAGACATCTTGCAGGTCGACTTCCCGGTGAAAGACCGGAATGCCTGCTCGATTATTTTCCAAAGGACTACTTATTATTTATTGATGAGTCGCATATGACAATTCCACAAATTCGTGGAATGCACGCTGGAGATAGATCCCGCAAAGAAACACTTATTGAATATGGTTTCAGGTTACCTTCAGCTCTTGATAATAGACCTTTAACTTTTGAAGAGTTCGAATCAATGATAAATCAGGTTATTTGTGTTTCTGCAACACCCGGTCCCTATGAACTTGAAAAGATAGGGATAAGAAGGCTTGGCGAAAAATCACAATTTTTGGTTGAACAGGTTATTAGGCCAACAGGTCTTATTGACCCACCAATAAGAGTACTTCCAACCAAGGATCAATTGGATGATCTTATCACAAGAATCAAGCAAAGAATTGAAAAGAAACAGAGGGTACTGGTATTAACCATCAGCAAACAACTTGCAGAACAATTGAGCGACTACCTGAAAGATATGGATCTAAAGGTTATGTATCTTCATTATGAAATTGACACCCTTGAAAGAGTCGAAATTCTGAGGAAACTTAGAGATGCTACATTTGATGTGCTTGTTGGGATAAATCTCTTAAGGGAAGGTTTGGATCTTCCTGAAGTAAGTCTTGTTGCAATACTTGATGCTGACAAAGAAGGTTTTTTAAGGTCTGAGCGTTCCTTAATTCAGATAGCAGGTAGGGCTTCAAGAAGTATCGATGGAGAGGTTATAATGTATGCTGATAGAATAACACAAGCAATGAAAGCAGCAATTGATGAAACAGAAAGAAGAAGAGCAATCCAGATGGAATACAACAGAGTCCACAACATTACGCCCAAGCCAGTTATAAAACCAATATATCAAACCTTTGCTGATATCGTAGGAACAAGAGAAAAAAAAGAAAAACAGGCCCTTGTTGCCGAAGAAGAAAAACTTTATGGAAAGGATATTACGGCTCTTATAAGGAGACTTGAAAAGAAGATGATGTCATACGCAAGGCAACTTGAAGGGGAAGTAGGAAGATTTCGGTTCTGTGGAAAAATATTTACTGGTATTGTAGAAGATAATAGAGTTTTTTCAATTGGTGATTTACCCATTGAAGAGATAATTGCAAACAATATAACATCAAAAGTTAACAACTTAATCAAAGAGGTTTTTGATCTTAAAAGTTTAGAGTATGTATCACTTTTGAAGCCCGGCAAAATTATCTGTCTCGGACTAAACTATAAAAGTCATGCAGATGAAGGTGGTTGGAATGTTCCTAGTGAACCTATTTATTTTGAAAAATCATCATCCTGTATTATTCCAAATCTGGCAACTGTCATAATTCCTGAAGGCATTGGAAGGGTGGATCCTGAGGTTGAACTGGCCGTAATAATTGGTAAGACCTGTAAAAATATTGATATTACCACAGCTGAAAATTGTATAGCTGGATATACAATCCTTAATGATGTTACCGCAAGAGATATGCAAAAAGCGGATCAAGGTAAGAAATATCCATGGTTCAGGTCAAAAAGTATGGATACCTTCTGTCCTGTTGGGCCATGGTTAGTGACAAAAGATGAGATAGACTGGAAAGATAATCTAAAGATACAATTGAGAATCAATGGACAACTTAAACAGAACTCATCAACCAAAAATATGATATTTCAAATACCTGAAATAATGGTTTCTATCGCCAGGTATATTACCCTTTATCCTGGAGATATTATTTCTACAGGTACTCCTGAAGGAATTAGTCCAATCAAAGATGGAGATGTCGTTGAATGTGAGATTGAAAAAATAGGAATTTTGAAAAACTTTGTGAGAAAATGGGAAAAATATTAAGGTTAAGTTCTGAATCTGAAAACAAGTTACTTATTGAGACAGTAGAGATTCTCAAAAATGGAAAAGTTGCAGTTGTTCCTACAGATACTGTTTACGGCATAGTTTGTGACGGAGAAAATGATTTTGCCAAAGAAAATATTTACAGGATAAAGGGCAGGCCAGAATCAAAACCATTGATCGGTTTTATAAAAGATATTGAACAGGCGCAAAAATTGGCATTTATTCCGGAAAAATTTTTGCCATTTATAACTAAACGCTGGCCTGGAAGAAACACCTTTATTTTTAAATCAAGAATTGAAAGTTCATATGTTGTAACAGAAGAAAAAACCATAGGTCTGAGAATACCTGCCTATAGGTTTATAAACCTTCTTTCTGCGCAATTTCGGTTTCTTGCTTCAACAAGTGCAAATATTTACTCCATGGGCAGTGTTTCAGATATTGAACAGATGGATATATCGGTTATTGATAAAGCATCCATTGTTATCGATGGTGGAAGAATTTTAGGTTTTGAATCAGCGATATGGGATCTCACCCAGGATTTTCCAGTGCTTGTCAGGGGTAGGGTTCTTTTTGTTTGCTCAGGAAATTCATGTAGAAGTCCAATGGCGCAGGCAATTTTGCAGAAATTTGTGGGCAAAGGTATTACAGTTGCCTCGGCTGGGATTGAGAGAAATTTTTCAGGCAGTATCAGCTGTGAGACAAAGGAGGTCTTGAAGGAAGAAGGAATAGAGATGGAAAACTTTGTAACCACACTTGTTACCAAGCAGATGATTGAACAAAACGACCTTATTTTTGGAATGGAAGAAAGACACAGAGAAAAAATTTTAGAATTATCCCCAGAGGCATCAGACAAACTTTTTGTTCTCAATGTGCCTGATCCTGTGGGTGGCAATATTTATCGATACCGGGAAACAAAAGATATAATAAAAGAAAAAATATTCGACTTTGTCCTAAAAAGGATAAAAACATGAAAATAGGAATAGCAAGTGACCACGCAGGTTATGAAATGAAAAGGTATCTCATCCAGTATTTAAAAAAAGAAGGCTTCGAAGTCATTGATTTTGGACCAGATATTTTAAAAAAAGTTGACTATCCTGATTATGGAGCAAAGGCATCAATGGCACTTTCAACAGGAGAGATAGATAGAGCTATATTGATTTGTGGAACAGGAATTGGTATGAGTATTATCGCTAACAGATTTCCTGGGGTACGTGCAGCTTTATGTTATACACCATTTCTTGCTGAGATTGCGCGTCTTCATAATGATGCCAATGCTCTTGCCCTTGGTGGTAGAATAATTGCCAATGAGCTTGCCTGCGAAATTGCGAGGGTTTTTCTTGAAACTAAATTTTGCGGTGGTAGACATCGAAGAGGGAGTAAAAAAATAGAGAAACTTGCATTACAGAGGTTTATGAAATGACCCAGCAGGAAATTTTTGAAATATTCAATAAGACTGGTGCAATTCTTGAAGGCCATTTTCTTCTTTCCTCTGGACTTCACAGCAATAGATACTTTCAGATGGCAAAGGTTCTTCAATATCCTGAAATTGCAAGCATATTGGCTCGGGAGCTTGCTTCAAAGTTTGTAGATAAGGGTATCAATGCTGTCATAGGTCCTGCAATTGGTGGGATAGTGCTTTCATATGTTCTTGCAGAAAAGTTAGGTGTAAGGTCGATGTTTGCTGAAAGAGAAAATGGCAGGATGCAGTTGAGAAGGGGTTTTGTAATCGAGAAAAATGAAATCCTCCTTGTTTGTGAGGATGTTATAACAACTGGTGCTTCTGTTTCAGAAGTTATAAGTGTTGTTAAAGATTTTGGTGGCAAAGTTGCTGGTGTTTGCTGTCTTGTTCAGAGGGGTTTACATAAACTAGATGTACCTGTTGAATATTTGCTGAAAGTTGATGTT
>JAMWCC010000120.1:9937-15852 GCA_023818375.1 Candidatus Omnitrophota bacterium
GATGTTGTCAATTATACTAGTGATGATTGTCCTATGTGTAAGGCAGGAATACCACTTTTAAAACCAGGTAGTCGTAGGATTAATATTTGAGTTTTCGCAATTGTTCTTCGTTGAATCCAAAGTAATGACCAATTTCATGGAGAAGAACTTCTTCAATTTTGTCCTCAAGTTCTTTTTTATTTTTGCAAATTTTTTGAAACGCTTTTCTATAAATAATTATTTTATCAGGCATGACAAGATTGTAGTTTGTTCTTTTTCCATAGGGAATACCATGATACAATCCAAGCAACCTATCAGATGTACCATCCTCAACAAAAAACTCAATGTTTCTTAGCCTATCCTTGAAAAACTCTGGTAATTTTTGTAATTTTTGATATACTATTTCTTCAAGCTCTCTTTTCTCGATTTCCATAAAAAGATTTTATCATAAAAGGGGGAATTATGATAATAGTTGGAGAAAGAATTAATGCAACACGCAAACAAATCCGTGAAGCACTGGAAAAAAAAGATGAAAAATTTTTTCTTAAAGAGGCTAAAAAACAGATTGAATGTGGAAGTGATTTTCTTGACCTGAACGCAGGGACAGGTTCAAGCAAAGAAGCGGATGATATGAAGTGGTTGATAAATTTAATACAATCTGGATATCCGGACGTAAAAATATCACTTGATAGCTCAAGCACACAAGTACTTACTGAATGTCTTCCCCTTGTAAAAAACAAGCCAGTGATGGTAAATTCGATTAATGCTGAGACAAAGAAATTGGCTGAATTTTTACCAATTTTAAGAGAATTTCCAGACATTTATATAGTGGCTTTGACAATGGATGATTCAGGAATTCCATCATCCTGGGAAAAACGTCTTGAGATAGCAGAAATTCTTTATAATAAATTGACAGAAATCGGCATAAAACAAGAAAACATATTTTTTGATGCTCTTGTTCAACCAGTTGGTACAGATTCAGAAGCATTCAAGATTTATTTGAAAAGTTTAAGGACAATTAAAGAAAAATTTCCTGATACAAAGTCAATATGTGGGCTATCAAATGTTTCTTTTGGCCTGCCAAGAAGGAAGCTTATTAATAAATATGCGCTTGCCATTGCAATCTATGAAGGACTTGATGCAGCAATAATAGATCCTGTTGAACCAGAAATACTGGAGGCACTTTGTGCGGCAGGTGTTCTTACCGGTACAGACCAGTTTTGCATGAACTATATTTCTTTGTTTAGAGATGGTAAAATATAAGAAAGTTCGGGGCGTAGCGTAGTCCGGTTTAGCGCACCAGAATGGGGTTCTGGGGGTCCCCGGTTCAAATCCGGGCGCCCCGACTTTCTGCATAAAGGAGTAGAATATGGAAACAATGGAAGCAATAAGAAAAAGAAGAACGATAAGGAGATTTTTGCAAAAGCCAATTCCATTTGATATTCTAAGCCAACTTGTTGATGCTGCCCGACTTGCTCCAAGTGGTGGGAATCTTCAACCATGGGAATTTCTCGTAATAGATGACCAAAATCTTCTTGAACCAGTTTTTTCTACACTTGCGTGGGCTGCCTAGCTTGGACCAGATGGGACACCAAAAGAGGGTGAAAGGCCTGTTGCCTACATAGTGGTATTACATAATAAAAGGCTCAAATCTTATACGCCACAGGCAGATTTTGGTGCAGCAATAGAAAATATACTTCTTGCAGCAACAGACAATGGTATTGGTAGTTGCTGGATCGGTTCAGTGCAAAAAGAAAAACTGGCAAAGATTCTGAATATTCCATCCGATTATACCATTGAATATGTTGTTGCGCTCGGTTATCCTGCGGAAACAGCAGTTATTGAGGATGAGAAAGGTGATTTGAAATACTGGCGAGATAAAAATGGCATCCACCATGTTCCAAAACGTACTCTAAAAGACGTTTTACACCATAATACGCTTTGAGCACTGAATACCCCATAGTTAACACCCTGTGATTGTTGAAAGATGCGAAAGAACGATTGGAGATACAACATTATTTTCCCCGGGTAAAAACACAAAAAAGTGTTACCTATGTACTTATCCTATACATGCTCTTGACAAACTTTTTTTTAGTGGTATGACTACAAGTTAGAGAGGATGTACGGAACATATAACGATTGATAATCAAGGTGCAGACAATGGAAAATTTAAAATTAATAACCAATGAAAGGAGGGGAAAAATGGCAAGAAAAGGATTTACTTTGATTGAATTGCTTGTAGTTATTGCCATCATAGCGATACTGGCAGCGATGCTGCTACCTGCACTGAGCAAGGCAAGGGAAAGAGCAAGGGCTTCTGTATGCATGGGTAACCTCAAGCAGATAGGTCTTGCAATAAGGATGTATGAAGAAGACTATGACCGTAGGGTCTATGCTGGCGGATACAATGGGGGCTGGTATCAACTTCTATACGGACTTAAGTATGTCCAGAATTATCAGGTTTTCAGATGCCCCTCTGATCCCCGCAAGGCAGGTTATAACTGGACACCTGCTGGCAATCTGACCAGTTATGATGCTCCTAAGGTAGAATGGGTACTTGATGCAAATCCAGCAGGTTGTTACTACATCGGTGAGTGCGGTGGAGGTTCATGGTATACCTATGATTACAGGCAGGCAGTATTGAACAACAACCAGACATATATCCAAAACATCAAAGCGTATATCGCCAAGCATAACAATGGTTCAAATGTGCTTTGGTATGATTACCATGTCTCCTGGATTCCATATGCAGAGTTTGAAAGAAGTGCATTAATTCCAGGAAAAGGATGGAGTGGAACCTGGGAAGGTGTCTATGCAGGTGGCATATTTTCGCTTGCGCGTTCAAACCAGTAGGGAAGGAGGTGGAATTATGGAAAGAGGAAAGGGGTTTACATTGATTGAACTGCTCGTAGTCATTGCTATCATAGCCATACTTGCAGCGATGCTTTTGCCAGCTCTTGATAGAGCGAAAACACAGGCGCGTCAATCTGTTTGCATGAGCAACCTGAAGCAATTAGGAATAGCAGTTGGTATGTATCTTAATGACTTCAATGAATATTTTTATCCAACTGTTTGGGCTTGGACATCAGATATGGGAACCTACAATGGAACAAGCTTCTTAAGAACTCTTGTTCAGATGGGTTATGCCAGTGGCTATATGAAATACAGTGGTGGGACAAGCGGTTCCTTAATAGAAGCTGGTGGCATTGTTGTATGTCCTGATGTCAGGAGACCCCAATATGCATACTATGTAGCAGACTTCAATTATAATTACTACCTCGGGCAATCGACCTATGGCAAGCTCACCAAGGTAAAGAAACCTTCAATAACACTTTTGTTCTGTGAGGGTTGTTATAGCCAGCGGCATTACGCACCTGACATATGGTCTAAAACGCTAAATGATAGAATATATGGCAGGCACTTTAATTATCAGATGTTGAACTGTCTTTTTGTTGATGGAAGTGTTCGTCCATTGAATTATCATGCATTTGTAAGAGAGAACATTTTCTATCCATGAGGCAATAGACGAGCATGAATTTCTGAAGGGCGGATATTTTGTACCATAGGAAAGTGGCAAATTCTTAGTCCCCTGTGCTTACAACAGGGAACCTTGTTTTTGTAATAGAAATCCTTATAAAAATGGGATCTGTGTCAAAATTATAAATTTTTTGACAATCGTCCATAAAAATTGTAGATTACTATACGTCTAAATTTTCCCTGGCATATGAAACAAAAAAACTATATAGTGTGGTCAAAAAAAGAGATTGATTTGAGCGACCCGTTCCAGAGAAAGTGGTACATCAAGCAGGTACTTCTTCATGGCAGAGCCGAAGATATCAGCAAACTTGATTGGAATGAGGTAAGTACATTATTGCCTGAATTGAATCTGCCAGAACACATAGAAAAATTGTGGAGAGATTACTTTAATGCTCAAAAGTAAGGGGATTATTACTTCTCTACAGAAAAAGATTCTGAGCGAAGTTTTCAATCTGAGTGATGCCCGGTTCTTTTATCTTACAGGAGGAACAGCACTTTCTGAATTTTATTTCCAGCACAGAAAATCATTTGATCTTGATCTTTTTACAACCGAGGAAAAATTGGTGATTCCTTTTTCTCGTATACTTGAAAAGAAACTTGAAACGCTCTGTCAGATTTCTGTTATCAGGCGATTTGAAAGTTTTGTGGAGTTTGAAGCAGTTAGTGGAAATCATTAAATCTTTTGACCCTGTTGATTTGAAGAAGAGTTTCCTTGAACTTGCAAACAAAATTATGGAATCCATAAAAAATCACAGTATCTAACATGGAGAAAGAAATGAAAAAGACAATAAAAATTGGGGTTATTGGTGCTGGTGGAAGGGGCCGCCTTGCTCGGCTTGCACACCAGCCAGAAAATGGTTTTGAGCTTGTAGCAGGAGTTGATAAAAACCAGGAAGTACTCAGGGAATTCAAGGAAAAATTTCCTGAGGCATTCATAAGTACAGATTACAGGGAACTACTTGAAATCAAGGAGATTGATGCAGTTTTTGTGACAACTCCTGATTTTTTGCATGAGGAGCACGCACTTGCAGCAATTGAGGCAGGCAAGGCAGTATACCTTGAAAAACCAATGACCATCACAATAGATGGATGTGACAGGGTTTTGAAAAAGGCAAAAGAAAAAAAAGTTAAGCTGTATGTTGGACATAATATGCGGCATATGGCAGTAGTTTTGAAGATGAAGGAACTCATTGACTCAGGAATTATTGGAGATGTTAAGGTTGGCTGGTGCAGACATTTTATTGCATATGGTGGAGATGCCTATTTTAAGGACTGGCATGCTGAAAGGTCAAAATCTACTGGGCTGTTGCTTCAAAAGGCAGCTCATGACATAGATGTTTTACACTGGCTGTGTAAGGGATACACAAGAAAGGTTGTTGCCTTTGGTGGTCTAACACTTTACGATAAAATAAAGGACAGGCACAGCCCACAGGAGCGTGGAGACGCAACATTCAGGATTGAAAACTGGCCCCCATTAACACAAAAGCAGCTCAATCCAATTATTGATGTTGAAGACGTAAGTATGATGCTTATGGAACTGGATAATGGTGTTTTTTGTTCATACCAGCAGTGTCATTATACGCCTGATGCCTGGAGGAATTATACGATTATCGGTACCCATGGAAGAATTGAAAATTTTGGAGATAGTCCGGGAAATGCTGTGATAAAGGTATGGTATCAAAGGACAGGGTACAACCATTATGGAGACATCCAGTATTATATCCCGCCAGCAGCTGGTTCCCATGGTGGGTCAGACCCATCAATAGTCAATGAATTCTTAAGGTTTGTCAGGGATGATGAACCAGTAAGAATTTCACCTGTTGAGGCACGAAACAGTGTTGCTGCTGGATATATGGCGACCATGTCATTGAGAAGCGGTGGTACACCTATGGAAATACCACAGGTTCCAAAAGAAATTGTCCAATATTACAACAGGTTCCTGACTAAAAGATAATGATTGTCTCCATATAGGTGGTTATTGTTTTTGGTTGCCTGCTTTTTGTTTTTAACGTAAAATAAACAGTAGTTGACTTAGGCCGTTTTAAAAAATCCCCAACCTTCATTTCGTAAAGGAAGGTTGGGATCCTCTCCCTTTATAAAAGGGAGAAAAGAGAGAAATTTGCAAAAGAGATAATTTGTATAACTCAAGGAGGTTCTTATGGAAAAAGGATACAGATTTTCTTTTGGTCCATGGAATATTCATACAGGAGCAGACCCATTTGGGCCAGCAGTAAGAGAAGAATTTTCTTTTGATGAAAAGCTTGATATTGCAGTTAAGCTGAAGTTTGATGCAATACAGTTTCATGATGATGATATTGTTGATGTAAATCTTTCTGCTTCAGAAATAGAAAAAAAGGTTAAAGAGATTAAGAAAAAGCTTGATGATATAAATCTTGGTG
>JAMWCC010000060.1 GCA_023818375.1 Candidatus Omnitrophota bacterium
GAACAAGAAAAGGCAAAATGAGATTTTGGAAAAAACAGCAATGGCAATATTCAAAAACTGGTTTATTGATTTTGAGCCATTCAAAGATGGTGAATTTGTGGATAGCGAGTTAGGAAAGATACCCAACGGGTGGGAAGTGAATTTTATTAGTAAACTAATGCTATTTGATCCATCTGAGAATCTCGATAAAAATGTTGTCTATCCATATGTAGAGATGAAACATGTTTCAACTACTTCTATGGTATGCGAGTTTGACCACAAACATTACACAGGTTCTGGTTCCAAGTTTAGATTTGGAGATACACTTTTTGCGAGGATTACCCCTTGCTTGGAAAATGGGAAAATAGCTTTGGTGTGGTTTTTAAATAGTGATGAAAAAGGTTTTGGCTCAACTGAATTTATAGTGATGAGAGGTAAATACGAGTATCTGAAAGAATTTATTTATCTTTTTGCAAAAACAGACGACTTTAGAGAATTTGCTATAAATAGTATGAGTGGTACAAGTGGCAGACAAAGAGTTATTAAAGAAGCATTAGAAATGTATAAATTTGCAATTCCCCCTTCCTCCATTCTCCAAAAATTCCACTCCCTTGTTGAACCATTATTTCAAAAAGTCATTCTTAATCAAAAGCAAATTATGGTTTTAAGAAAAGTCAGGGATAAACTTTTACCATTACTTGTTTTCGGAAAATTAAGGGTGGAGAAGATATGAAAGCCCATCTTACTGAAGACTATATGGTTGAACAACCAACAATAAACTGGTTTAAGGAAATTGGCTATGATTATGTTTATGGTTCTGATTTAATTCCAGATTTTGGTGAAAGAGAATCTTATAGAGATGTTATCTTAAAGAAAAGATTTTTATCAGCAATTAAAAAACTCAACCCCTGGCTTGATGATAACCTTTTACAAGAGGTTTATAAAAAGGTTAAAGACCTTGAGCATCCAGATTTTATAATGAAAGGCAAAATCTTTTATGAACTGTTGACCAACGGAGTGAAAATTACATTTAGACAAGGGAAAGAAGAGAAAACAAAAATTGTAGGAATAATAGATTTTGAAAATCCAGAAAATAACGATTTTTTTGTTGCAAACCAGTTCAAGGTTGAGTACCAATATGAAAGGGATTGGTATAGAATTCCAGACCTTGTGGTTTTCATAAATGGTCTGCCGATTGCTATCTTTGAGTTCAAAAACTTCAATGCAAACCAGACAGCAAAGGATGCATATGATGACCATAAAATAAAAATGAAAGATATCCCCCAACTTTATGTGTATTCCCAAATTATCGGCGTATCAGATGGTTACGAGACAAAATATGGTTCACCAACAAGTGACTGGGAAAGATTTTTTATCTGGGAAGGTATTTTAAGTGATGATGATTTAAGAGTGGAAGAAACTACAGGGCAGTTTCATCGCTATTTTTATAATGAAAAGGAATTGACATCCCTTGAGGTATTATTGAAAGGGCTTTTTAGAAAAGAACATATAATTGAGTTTATAAATGATTTTGTCTTCTATGAGAAGATAGGAGAAAATTACGATAAAAAGATTGCCATATTTCATCAGTTTTATTCAGTTAAGAAGGCGGTTGAAAGAACCAAAAAATGTGTTCTTGATGGGGAAAACCCTGACGAAAAGAGAATAGGTGTAATCTGGCATACACAGGGTTCTGGAAAATCATTAACAATGCTATTTTATGCAAGAAAAGTGTTAAAGATAAGAGAGATTGAAAATCCATTGCTTTTATTCATTACCGATAGAAAGAATCTTGATGAACAACTTTATGGGTTATTTTCTCAAATACCGATTGTAAAACAGGCAGAAAGCATAAAGGATTTACAGGATATTATTAAAAAAACAGCAGGTGGAATAATATTTGCTACAATCCAGAAATTCGGGGAAAGGAATAAAGAAGTATATCCATTTTTGACAGATAGAAAAAACATAATTGTGATAGCAGATGAAGCCCACAGGAGCCAGTATAAGGAACTTGCACAGAATTTACGAAAGGCAATTCCTAATGCCTCTTTTATGGGCTTTACAGCAACACCAATTGAATTGCAGGATAGAGATACCTACTTTGTATTTGGTGAACCCATAAGTATTTACTCAATGGACAAAGGATTAAGACATAAAGTAATTGTTCCAATCTATTACGAGGCAAGACTTTCAGAATTGCATCTTACGAATGAATTTATTGATGAAGAATTTGAAGAGATTTCAGAACCTCTTGAAGAAGATATAAAGGAACAATTAAAAAGGAAATATGCAACACTTGAAAAATTAATTTTAAATCCTGAAAGGATGGAAAAAATTGCAAAAGATATCGTAGAGCATTTTAATAGAAGAACTCAGGAAATTGAAGGAAAAGGAATGATTGTTACTATTTCAAGACGGGTCGCAGTGGAGCTCTATAATGCAATGAAGAAGATTAAAGATGCCCCATCTGTTGAGGTTGTAATGTCAGGAAACAAACAAAAAGACCCAGTGGAATTTCATGGACATTTAAGAACTCAAGAAGAAATGGAAGAACTCCTTAGCAGTTTTAAAAATCCAGATAAAGACCCTAAAATGGTGATAGTTGTTGATATGCTTCTAACTGGCTTTGATATTCCCTGCCTTAATACTATGTATTTTGATAAACCCATGAAGGACCATAATTTAATTCAGGCGATAGCAAGGGTAAACAGAGTGTTCAAAGACAAACCCGCTGGTCTTATTGTTGATTACATAGGTATTGCCGATGATCTAAGAAGATCTTTAAGCAGATATACAAAAGAGGCTGTTGACAAAATCATGACCGATATAAATAAGGTAATAAATCTGCTAAAAGAAAAATATGATATCGTTTCTTCAATGTTTTATGGCATTGAATATAAAAGATGGAAGGAATTAAAACCAGAAGAACTTTCTCAATTAACAGTTTCAGCATATAACCTTTTAGACAGTGAAGATAAAAAGAAAAATTTCGTAAAAAGCTTTGTTATTCTGAAAAAAATTTATGCCCTTGCGAGCCCGCACCCTGAGACAATTAAGATCAAAGATGAAATACGGTTCTTTGAAATGATTAAAAAAATGATTGTGAAGTATTCTATATCTAAAAAAATCATATCAAGAGATGTCGAATATGAGATAAATCAGTTAATCTCAAAAAGTATCTCAGCAGAGGAACCTGTTGACATATTTTCATTACTTCAAAAAGAAAGACCCGATATTTCAATTCTTGATGAAGAATTTCTGCTGCAATTTAAGAAAATGAAGCAAAAAAATTATGCTGCTGATTTAATTGCAAAACTTTTAAAAGATGAACTTAAGACAAAGACCAGAAAAAATCCTTTCAGATACAGTTCCTTATTTGAAAAACTTCAGGAGCTAATAGAAAAATACAATGTTAAACTTCTGACTACAGCTGAAATTATTGAAAAATTGATAGAAATTGCAAAGGAAGTGAAAAAGGATGAAAATGCGGGTTTGAATTTGAACCTGACTGAAGATGAGCTTGCCTTTTACGATATGCTTGCGGAAGAAAAAGGAATTTTTGAAAATGAACAGCAGATTAAAACAGTTGCAAAGGAAGTAATAAAACAGTTGGGTTACTACGTTAAGATAGTTGATTGGAATAAAAAAGAAACCATAAAGGCAAAAATAAGAACAGCTGTCAAGGATATTTTGTTAAAAATCGTTAATGACAGGGTTGAGTACAAAAGAATAGATGAAATAGCCTCCAAAGTATATGAGCATGTAGAACTTTTATACGCATGATTATGAATATCATTGGCAATTGCAGGAAAAACTCCAAAGGGTATCCATTGCAATAAAAACTGTTTTTCCCATCTTTAAGACAATAAGCAAATGTATAGTTTGTTTTCTTCCGATGAAAAGCAGTCTGGTTTTAGAAAAATTCAATTAAAATGCCGTCACCTTTACAAGTATTTCATTATTCGCTATAATTTAAGCAATGAAAAGAAATTTTTTTAGTTTTATAGTGATAAAGTTTGTAAAAATTCAATTTTTGCATTCCAAAATTATCTCCTACCATAAAAAACATGGATAATAAAAGATTAAAAATTTTTGGTGAGCTTCCTGAAGCACTTGTCGATGATATACTTGCGAAAACAGAACAAGTGAGTGGAAAACTACAGGAAAGCTTTTCATTTTTGAAAGATGAATGCAAAAAAATAAAAAAACAAATTGAAGATGCTGGTATCATAAGACATGAATCAAACTTGACCTTAAATAGAATACCAACAAGCTGCGGAATAGATGGTTCCTGTACAACAAAAAAACTTGCAGTAGCAGACCTTGTAGCAGCTGCATCTGTTGCTGTTGAAGGACTTAAACCACCATCTCACCAGGGATACTGGGAAAAACCCCATCATCGTCTTTACATTGAATACAGGCAACATCATCCAAGTACAGGTATTCTCATACGTGGTTTGATGACGATGATGGAAATAGAAATGTCTGCCATTGTTCCACACGAGATGGTATTAATTGATGGTTCTTTGTTAACTCCTGTAATTCATTTTGATAAGTGTATAAGCGCTTTACAGTCACTCCCTGAAGACGACCCATTAAAAAGGGAGATAATCGTCAATACCAAAAGTTTTCTTACAGCCTACTCAAAAATTTTAGAATCTGCTTCTACAGAAAAGATATGGGTTGGACTGCCTAAAAGGACTTCCAAAAGAGAACTTGGTAAAAGATTTGGTTGGTCACCATACTACGATGACAGAGTAATATTAATGAGCATTTTATCGGCAGGCCAATTTACACAGCCATGCCCGATTGAAAAAGAGCCTGCATCTATTGATTTTAAAATACCTTCTTACGACGAAGAAACAAATGAATTAAAAAACAGGGTACTGACTGCCATAGATAACATTTTTGTAATGTATTACAAACCTTACGATTGGTCAGGCGTGTTTAGACTTGAAATTGCTGGTTCTATAATTAATGATGTAAATAAAATAGCCGCCCTTCTCTATGGAATAAAATCACAATGTCTAACACCCGCAATTATGGAACCATATCCACAATTTATTGCTCATAAGATGGTGTATAGGCTCAGCTGTGCGGTTTCTGTTTTCAACCAGGTATCAATATCAAAACTTGCCAGTTCTTCTTCAAACCATTCAGAAGTTTTTTTCTATATGAGGGGCTATAGAACAGATTATCAATGGGAGAAATATGACCAACAAGATATGTCCTAAATGCGGGAAAGAAATTCCAAAACATTTCTTCTTTCATAAAGAGTGTGGTTGGAGTGGTGAAGACAAAGATATTCAGAAAGATAATGAACAAAAATCTGAGGTACAAAAAGAAGTAGCCAGGACAACTGAGGAAATAGTTTCAGGGATTGATAAAATAGGTGTTATTAGCTCGCCTTCGACCAACAGAGAATTGACAATAGATATTTTGAATCCAGCTTCGCAAAAAGGTTTGGTTGGGCAGCTTATTGTTTTCCAATTTTCCCAGGATAATCTGGTTCACTATGCTCTGGGACAGCTGACACAGTTAAAATTAAAAAATGTATGGATTGAAGAACCCACAATGAGGTCATTGATAAGACAGAAAGGAATTGTCAATCCTGTAAGTGGTCAACAAGATACCCATATCGGTCAACTGGTCGTAAGCGCTGTATTCAGTGAGAAACTGGATAGTTATGAACCAAGCGACATTGGTACAGTGCCACCAACTGGAACATTCGTTCATCTGGCAAATGACCAGGTACTGGATTCCCTGCTGAAACAAAAAAAGAACGAAATATTTTATTTAGGATATGTTTACGGTACAAAAACCAAACTTCCACTCTGGTTTAAGCATTTTGGGGCAGGACCGCAAGGCGCTGGCGAGGCATATCATCTGGGGGTATTTGGCAAAACCGGCTCTGGAAAATCTGCACTTACAAAAATGATTCTTTTAGCATACGCACGATATCTTGATATGGCAATATTTGTCATTGACCCACAGGGAGAATTTTCAAATTCTGCAAAGGGAAAAGTCTTGACAGAAGGATTTCCATTGAATTTGGAAAAATGTCTATTAAGTTTAGGTAAGGATATTATTGTAAAGGGAGTGGGTGATTTAGTCCTTGATAAGTGGGAACTGTTTTCTGAAGTTCTTAGTGAGTCGTTGTTTTTTGAACGTTTATCTATCCCTGAAGGAGAAAACCGTGTTATTGCTTCAAGGGTTCTGGTTGAACAACTGAAAAAAGCCAAAATAAAACTGGAAGATATCTGCAGTTATAACGTGTTTGACTCTGCTTGGAAAATCTTAGGTCAGGATAGAATTCAAAAGATATTTTACAGATCACAGGAAGCACGCAGTAGATTCGCTTCTGTATACAGCACCATCAATCCGCAAGAGTTTTTCATCAATTACTGGAAGCCAGTTGCTGAATTGTTCAGTAAAAGAAAACAGGATGCAATCAGTATTGATGAATTGTTGGCACTTTGTTTTGATCATCGTCGTGAAAAAAGACCTGTAGTCATAATTGATCTATCAAAAGAAACAGCAAAGGACCTTTACTGGAACGACACAATACAATCAATGGTAATAAAAAGATTGCTTGAATGTCTTGTTTCATCAGGAGAAAATGCTTATAGAGAAAATAGATTCTTGAATGCTTTGGTAATACTTGATGAATCACATAGGTTTGCTCCCCGTCAGGCTTTTGAAAATAAGAAACAGGAAGATTTGAGGTTATTTTTGCTGGATTCAATAAGAACAACAAGAAAATATGGGCTTGGATGGATGTTCATAAGTCAAACCCTTTCAAGTCTTCATAAAGAAATTGTGAATCAGATGAGAATTCAATTTTTTGGATACGGGCTTGGTATGGGTACTGAATTTTTAGCATTGAACGACATTGTAGGTGGAGAATTTAATTCACTCAAACTCTATCAATCATTCCGTGATCCACACAGTTGTTTTGACATAAGTTCAAGACAATATCCTTTCATGACTGTTGGACCTGTTTCACCTTTATCTTTTGCCGGAACTCCACTATTTTTCAACGTATACAATAATCCAGAAGAATTCTTAAAGGCAAATGGTTTGCTGATAGAAAAACAATCAAAATGATTTACTAAAGGAATTCTTGACTTGGGGAAAATTTAGGTTTGCTATTATTGTTGGTGATGAACTTTGCCAGAAAGTAAACCGTCCATAAGGACTGATAACCTCTACTGAAAAACGGTAGAGGTTTTTATTTGGAGGAAATCGGTATTATTGCTTCTACCATTGCTGAGAGTTTTTTGGTCATGATGCTCTTGGCAGAAATCAGGATTGGTTGCGTTTTATTGCTTCAACCGGTGCGATTTTATTAACCTTTCTCTCAATTGTTCACTTTGCAAAAGGTCTTTCTTTACTATCTTCTTTCGAAAAACCAAGACGAAAATTTATTAAAATGGTATACAATTGAATTTAAAAGAATTTCTCTAATACGAACAAAATCAGATTTCCCGCATAAATTTATAACCAATTTCAGGTAAGACCTTCGCTTTTTTCTATGATTATTTCAGGTTTCTTATACTATAAAGCTACTTTTTCCAATCGATTTTTACACCTTAGTAGATACTGTTAATAATTTTGTAGTAAGACGCCGTCAGTTCATTTCCCTTTTTCTGCAGTTTTTTCAAGTATATCAGGTGCATTAAGAATTTTAAACAAGTTTTTTCTTTTTTTATGTCAAATTATCTTGGTGCCTTTGGCACGGGCAACCCGGATTGCCACTCCATTGTTGTAAAAGAGGTTTCTAACAATTATGTTATTGGCAGGAAAATTTTGCCAAGATTCAGGATGCAATTGTTTTATATTAACCAGTTCAGATTGTGGATTTAGATTTGTTCCTTAACGAAGCAAGGATAAAGGAAGAAAAAAGTGGGTGGCAGGCAAATGGCTTTGATTGAAACTCAGGGTGAAATTGAGTTGCAATAAAAAATGGGTGGCTTTCAATTTCAATAATTTCAACAAGCTTTTTATCAGGAGAATAACCTGAAAATTTCAAACCGTGCTTTCTTAAAACTTCTGCATATTTTGTGTTCACTTCCCATCTATGCCTGTGTCGTTCAAAAATCCGTCTTTTTCTATAAGCTCTAAATGCAATTGATTTTGGCTCAATCTCACAGGGATAACAACCCAGTCTCATCGTACCCCCAAGATTGGTAATATTCTTTTGTTCATCAAGAAGGCATATCACTGGATCTGGTGTATCAGGAGCAAATTCAGTACTGTGTGCCTTACAAATATTACAAACATTTCTTGCAAACTCAATAACAGCACACTGCAAACCAAGACATATACCAAAGAATGGAATTTTATTTTCCCTGCAATACTTGATTGCTGTTATCATTCCTTCGACACCACGAATTCCAAATCCACCTGGAAGTATTACACCATCAACATCTTTTAAAAATTTTTCAGCACCTTCCTTTTCTATCTGCTCTGAATCAACTTTCACAAACTCAACCCTGCAACGATTTGCAATTCCACCATGAACAAGTGCTTCATATATTGACTTATATGAATCCTGCAGCTTTATATATTTTCCAACCACACCAATTTTTACTGAATCTTGCGCTGTGCGAAGTGTATTGATGATGCCATACCATTTTTCAAGGGCAGGGTGTGGATGATATGGTAAATTTAAATATTCAAGAACAATCCTATCAAGATTTTGTTTGTGATAGATTATTGGTATCTCATATATGAAAGGGGTGTCAATTGCCTCAATTACTGCATTCTTTTTTACATTACAAAAAAGGGCTATCTTTTCCTTCATATCAGTTGATAGTGGTTTTTCCGTACGACACAAAAGTATCTGAGGCTGGATACCTATTTCTCTCAAATTTGCCACAGAATGCTGGGTCGGCTTTGTCTTTAGTTCCCCTGCTGCCTTAATAAATGGAACAAGTGTAAGATGAATAAATACCGTATCCTGCTGTTCCTGTTCAAGCCTTATCTGCCTTATTGCCTCAAGGAATGGTAAGCTTTCTATGTCTCCAACTGTTCCGCCAATTTCGCATATAAGTATATCAACTTTCTTGGTAACGGCCATTATGCGACTTTTTATTTCATCTGTGATATGTGGAACCACCTGAATTGTCTTGCCAAGGTATTTTCCTTCTCGTTCCTTTTGTATCACTGAAAAATAAATTTGACCACTTGTGGTATTGTTTGCCCTTGTGATTTTTGCATTTGTAAATCTTTCATAATGCCCAAGATCAAGATCTGTCTCAGCCCCATCTGCTGTCACATAAACTTCACCATGTTGGAATGGATTCATTGTTCCAGGATCAACATTTATATATGGATCAAGCTTCATTAGAGAAACCTTATAGCCATGGCTTTCCATTAGAGCACCAATCGAAGCACTGGCAATACCCTTGCCGAGTGACGAAACAACTCCACCTGTAACAAAAATAATCTTAGCCATGTCCTAAAACCCTTAGTCTTTTCAAATCACTGATTGTATCTATTGAAATGGAATCCTTTGAAATCACCACAACCTTTATCTTATAGCCATTTTCAAGTATCCTGAGTTGCTCAAGCTGTTCAAACCTTTCAAGTGGACCGATCGGAAGCTTTCTGAATTTCAAAAGAAAACTCTTCCTAAACACATAAACACCAATGTGCTTAAAAAATTCTACCTTTCCAAAAAAGGGTTGTTCTTTGATAAAATAAACCCTTGGAAATGGAAGTAAACTGGCTGAAAAAAACAGCGCGAATCCTTTTCTATCCATTACAACCTTTGTGATGTTAGGATTGTACAAATCCTTTTCTGTTCTTATCCGCGTTGCAGGTGTTGAACAAACAATTTTTCTATCTTTCAGCAATTCCTTAACTGGCTCATCAATCGCCTGATCGGGTACAAGTGGTTCATCAGCTTGAATATTTACAAAAATTCTGCCAGGAATTTTTTCTGCAACTTCAGCAACCCTTTCAGTACCACACCTACAGTTGGAAGATGTAAGAAAAACTTCTGCACCGAAACTTTTTGCATGTCTTTCAATGATATCGCTATCGGTTGCTATTATAATTTTTTCAAGCATCTTTGCCTTTTTCGCATGTTTATAGACGCTTTCAAGAATGGTGCTTTTTCCAATTTTCTGAAGAACTTTCCCGGGCAATCTTTCTGAACCGTATCTGGCAGGTATAACCCCTATGATACCTTTCATTAAGCAACCTCTGAAAGTTCCCAAATTTTAAACATTTCCCTTAGCTCATCCACAGAAACATTGGCGGTTCCAAGTTTTTGAACAACAACCCCAGCAGCAAGATTTGCAAAGATCGCCGATTTCAGTATGTCAAGCCCGCAAGCAAGACCAAGAGTCAAAACCGCAATTACAGTATCACCTGCTCCTGTAACATCAAAAACTTCCTTACTTATCGCAGGTAGGTGTGTAACTCCTGAATCAGAGAAAATTGTCATACCATCTTTGCCGCGTGTTATAACAAGTTTTTCCAGAGAAAGTTTTTTCATAATCTTTTTTCCTAAATCCACAATACCATCAACATTTGTCGGCTCAGGCATGTGCATCCCTGCACTTGCTTCCATCAGATTAGGTGTCATACAGCTCACATTTTTATAGTAGAAAAAGTGATTAACCTTCGGATCCACAGTTATCGTTTTTTTATACTTACGGCATATTCCGGCGCAATGTGAAATGAGAGACGGAGTAACAACACCCTTTCCATAGTCTGAAATTATCATTGCATCAAAATTTACAATCTCTTTTTCGATAAAACTGGAAATCATATCCAGCTCTTCCTGGGAAAGTTTTTCTATCCTTTCCCTGTCTACCCTTATCATCTGCTGAGATCCAGCAATAACCCTTGTTTTTATGCTGGTTGGGAAATTTTTTCTTGGGATTAGAAATGTACCAATATGGTTTTCCTCAAGCATATTTTTTAGCAGCACGCCATTTGCATCATCTCCAATAATACTTGCGATTGTAACATTACCGCCGAGACCAGTAATATTAAAACAAACATTACCCGCCCCCCCGCACCTATAAATTTCTTTCTTTACCTCAAGAACAGGTACAGGTGCTTCTGGGGAGATTCTTTTAACCTGACCTATTACAAAATGGTCAAGGATAACGTCTCCTATAACAAGTATCCTGACATGCTGAACCTTTCCCAGAAAATTTTCAAGCTGCTGTTTTTTTACACTGATAGGCATTTTGAAAATTAAATCCAGAATACAACATTTCCATGTTTTTTAGCAAGAAAATCAATGAATACCCATATTCCTGCACAGGTGTAAAAGCCCAGTGGTAGTCCTAAGAAAAAGTACTTGCTTTTCTCGTATACCTGTACCCCTCCATACTTCAGAATTATCTTCTTTATCAACCAGGCAATGAAGATGGAAAACCACAATTGATCCATCAACCACACTGGTCCTATAACAAATCCAATCGGATGAAGTGGCCACCACAAAAACTGCTGCCTCATAAACATAAGTCCTGACATCACTGCAAGTCCTATACCACGACACAGCCACCCGATTTTATTTGAATCAGTTGGATTTTTTATTAGGTCTGCTATGTAATCAAAGGGTGCCTGAGGTCCTCCCTTAAAAAACCAGCTATTCAGGTTAATACCGCCGTATTTGTAAGATATCTTGAGCATAAAAATCATTGTTGCGATGATATTTACAACAATCGCTGCCATAATCGCCCAGAATAAATATCTCTTTGCCTTGCTGAATCTGTCCATGATTTTCAATGACATGCTGCTGGCTGCCATTGGAAATGTTCGTAGGTCTGCACTATAAACATATGTAAGCCCTAAGGCAACCAATACTGAAATAGGTATGTGTTTACTTCCCCACATTGAAATTATTATTGAAGAAGATATTATCGTCGCAACAAGCGTCGGTATTCCTGCCTCACACACAACCCTTGTAAGAACAAGGAAAATTATCAGAGCAAAGACATAAAACACCAGCCCTATGGTCAAATTCAATCCTGAATACTTAAGCCATCCAAGAACTATCAGTGACCCTATGATAAATCCCCAGAATGCTGTTTTGTATGACAGTATCTCCTCTGAATCATCAACTACTTTCTTTCCTATCGCATTTCTCCATATGTCCTTGAAATGATTCCTGGCTATATACAAACTATAACCCACCATCGCAAACATTGCTCCTGTCCCTAAATGCGCAAAGATTGCATATCCAGCGCAGCCGTATATTCCTATGTTTTCAGTGCTTGAAATCCCTGTAATATTAAAAATTCCCTTGATAATCTGGAAAACAAGACTGAAAAACCAAAGCGAAAAGCTCACCTCAAGATTGGCAAAGTACACAAAACCTATCACAGGGAAACTTGCCCTGAATGTAAGGTTCTGAGTATTTCGGAATATGGGAACGTTCTGAGCAAGTTTTGTAGCAGGTATCAGTTCATTGTAGGCATGCAACGCGATAAATGTACCTGCAAGAAAAGCAATACCAAACCCAAGCCACATCAGAGGATTTTTGAAAAATCCTGGAAGGTATGAGCGCTTTCCCTGAATATTTTGTTCTTTTACCATTTCCATCGGCAAAATGGTCAAGGGATAGACAAGCTTTTCCCTCTCCATCCACTGTTTTCTTAACATTACAACAATGCAGATTGTACAGAAATAAAATACAAGCAAAAAAGGTATCCAGAGTGAAAGTGGCTTTATCCATGGAGTCCAGGGAATACTTTTCCCTTTGGGAAGTCCTTCAAAAAAATATGTCACTGCTTCAGGGTCTGTAATTATCAGGTTCTTATTTAAATGTGGAACAATCAATGTTGACCATTCATTCTGGGGATTAGCATAATAGGATGGAGCAGAAATAAGCGGAAGAATCTGGCTTCCTAGTCCCATTTCAGTAACTGAACATGCAACAAGCATCATACAGTAGACAAGAAGAAGTTCCCCTGGCCTGAATGCAAGTTTCTGTTTTATTCTTTTTAAAATCGTATTGACAAAGAAAACTAGAAAGAAAAAAAGTGTAACTGCAGCAACAGGCATATGATCAATAGCAAGGTATGAACCATTATTAATATCAACTGAAACATGATCATAAACTGCAATAAATATTGAAAGTAGTATGCCTGTTAAAAAAGAACGAAGAGTAAACACTTTTTCCACATTTACTCCCTTGTAAAATTTTGCTCAATATAATAAGCAAATTGAAGCAAATCTAATTCTTTAAATGCAGGAGCAAGAATCTGCATTCCTATTGGAAGTTTACCAGAAGAAAATCCTATTGGCAAATTTATGCCAGGAATTCCTGCTAAGTTTGCTCCAACTGTATAAATATCAGAAAGATACATCATCAAAGGTTTTTCTGATTTTTCACCAAGCTTAAAAGCAGTTTCTGGTGTGGTAGGCGTAATAATAAAACTGACTTTAGAGAAAGCATTTTCAAAATCTTTCATTATGAGTGTTCTAACCTTTTGCGCTTTTAAATAATATGCCTCATAGTATCCGGCTGAAAGTACAAAGGTTCCTAACATTATACGTCTTTTTGCTTCCTGACCAAAACCTTCTCCCCTGGAATTAACGTAAAGGTCATAAACCGTCTTTGAATCTTTACTTCTATAACCAAATTTTACGCCATCAAACCTTGCTAAGTTTGTACTTGCTTCTGCAGTTGAAATTATGTAATAGGTTGGTATACCATAATGGGTGTGTGGTAGATTGATTTTTTCTACAAAAAAACCATTATTCTCCAGAAAATCAAGAATCTTATTGATTTTTTCCCTTATCTCAGGCGATAATCCCTCCTGGAAGTATTCTTCAGGGATACCTATCTTTATTTTGCTTTTCTCAATATCCTTTTCAATTTCTCTGTCATATTCTGGAACATCTAAATTACAGCATGTCGAATCGTGTTGATCATAACCAGCAATAACCTTTAAAATCAAGGCTACGTCTTTGACACTTTTTGCAAATGGTCCTATCTGATCGAGTGAGGAACCAAAAGCCACCAGTCCATACCTTGAAACCCTACCATAGGAAGGTTTAAGGCCAACAACTCCGCAGAAACTTGCCGGCTGTCTTATTGAGCCCCCAGTATCTGAGCCAAGAGCACCTGGTACCATATCTGCTGCAACTGCTGCTGCAGAACCACCGCTTGAACCACCAGGAACCCTTTGTGTGTCATAGGGATTCAAGGTTGGTCCAAATGCAGAATTTTCTGTTGATGAGCCAAAAGCAAACTCATCCATATTGGTTTTACCTATCAAAATTGCACCAGCGTCTCTTAATTTTTTTATTACATGTGCATCAAAAGGGCTCATGTACCCTTTTAGAATTTTTGAAGCACAGGTTGTGGGTTGGTCTACTGTGCAGATATTGTCCTTTATTGCTATTGGAATTCCTTCAAGTTCTCCTGCAGTTTTATCTATGTATTTTTTCTGGCTGGACTCTGCTTGATTAATGCATCCTTCATTAATGTGGAGAAAAGCATTCAGTGTTTCGTTTTTCTCGTAAATTGTTGATAGATACTCATTGATTAAATCGGATACAGAAATTTCTTTTTTCCAGAGGAGTTCTTTAATCTGCCAGATGGTCAAAGTCGTAATGTTCATGTCATAAGAATTCTCTTGGATCAGTAATTTCACCTTTTATGGCTGAAGCTGCAACTGTTGCTGGTGAAGCAAGATACACAAACGCTTCAGGATTTCCCATTCTCCCTTTGAAATTCCTGTTTGCTGTTGAAATTACAATCTCTCCATCAGCTGGAATTCCCTGGTGTGTACCAACACAAGGACCACAGCCAGGATTGGTCACACAACAACCACTTTCCAAAAATATCTTTATGTATCCTTTTTCCATTGCCTGGAGATAAATTTTTCTTGAACCGGGTGTGATTATAGCCCTTACATCTTGGTGAACCTTTCTTCCATCTAAAATTTTTGCTGCAATTTCTAAATCTTCTAATCTTCCATTTGTACATGTTCCAATAAACGCCTGATTGATCTTTGTACCCTTAACTTCTTCAACCACACATACATTATCAACTGTATGCGGTTTTGCAACAAGCGGTTCGAGTTTGCTCACATCAAGATTGATTTCATTAACATAAACTGCGTCTCTATCAGCAAAAACTGGAGTGAACTTCTCATCTGGGGCAAAAGACCTTAGAAACTTTTCCAAGGTTTCGTCATATTCCATTACACAGTTTTTTCCGCCAATCTCTGTGACAAGGTTTGCTATTGTAAACCTTGCATCCATTGAAAGAGTCTTTATAGAATCCCCGGTGATTTCAACACTTCGATAAACAGCGCCTCTGGCTGTAAGGGTTTTCACCATAAGCAGACCCATATCTTTAGCAAAAACGCCTTTTTTTAATGTCCCTGAAAAAACAATCTTTATTGATTGTGGTACTTTAAACCACTGTTTTCCAGTAAGCATTGCAATTGCCAGATCTGTTGAACCTACACCACAAGACATCAAATTCATCGCGCCGTATGTTGGAGTGTGGCTATCTGCACCAAGTACCAATTGACCTGGCCTTAAAAATCCTTTTTCAGGCATCAAGACATGGCATACACCTTCTCCAATATCCATTTTTTTTATTCCATATTTTTGAATAAAATCCCTCATAAGCTTGTGAAGAGAAGAAACTCCCATGTTTGGACTTGGTGCGCTGTGATCAAAAACGAAGCAAACTCTTTCAGGATTAAATA
>JAMWCC010000077.1:0-14615 GCA_023818375.1 Candidatus Omnitrophota bacterium
TGCTCGTCGCGCGGGTCTTTTTTCAATAATAACGACCTTAGCACCTATCCTGCAGGCAACTTCAGCAGCAGAACTTCCAGCGACTCCACCACCGAGTATTATTACTCTACCTGGTTCGACATTTTCTACACCCATCAAAAGTATACCTTTTCCACCACTGGGTTTCTCAAGATATTTCATTCCTTGCTGAATACTTAATTTACCAGCGATCTCACTCATAGGCTTCAATATTGGTCTTATGCCATTTTCCTCAATGAGTTCATATGCAATACAGGTTACCTTCTTTCTTGAAAGAGCCAATGTCATGTCAGGGTTTGAAGCAAAATGGAAGAATGTAAAAACAATCTGGCCCGGTTTTAAAAGTTCTATTTCTGACATCTGTGGCTCTTTAACCTTTACAATCATCTGTGCTGAATCGAAAATTTCTTTTTTTCCAGCAATTTTTGCTCCAGCATGACTGTATAAGTCATCTGAAAATCCTGAACCTATGCCTGCATTTTTCTCTACAATAACCTCGTGCCCATCACCAACAAGAACCTTTACACCTTCGGGTGTTAAACCGACCCTGTATTCTTCAACCTTAATTTCTTTCAAAACGCCTATAGTCATGTTTTTTCTCTGGGTAATGTCAAAAAAATTATACAACAAACTAAGAAGTTTTATTCATCATCTTTACAATTTCATCCACAAGCAATTTTAATCCATCCTTTGATGGAAAATTTTTGTAAATACCTTTTCCTGCACTGAAAAACTCCGTCCACCCATCTATTCGTGTGTATGCACTATAAAGGTCTAAACATAGTATATTCCTTTCCTTGCATAGCTGCCTTGTGAAATTTGCATATGGCTCAAATATTTTAGCCAAAGGCGCTGATGGAAATGGTGTTGCACAAATGATTTTCTTGGTACATTTAGTTAGAAACCACACACATGCATCAAGGGCTGCGATGTATTCATCAACAGGTGTTCTTCTTATCAAAGTATCAAGTGATGGAAAAAGAATTACAGCATCATAATTCTGACCTTCAATCTGTCTTTTCAACCAAAGTATATTCATAAGTGCATGATAACCTTTTGATTCGGGGTATTTTAACCAGATTATTTGTGTTCCTGAAAAATACTGTTCCTTTAAGGTCTCAATAAATCCATCAGGTATATCACCAACCATAAGTAATTTTTGAACATCTGCCAAACTACCTGAAAAGCGGTAATCAGGTATGTAGGCTATAATCTCGGTATCATCACTATCAATTAAATACGGGCCATCAACATTCTTTTCTTCCAATTCATCAATTTGTAAAAACTTAATTTTTTTCTGAACAATCGTAAATGTCCCGATTTTAAGCTCTATGGTCTGCAACCCCGGCTGGTTGATAGTGAAAAATAAATTCTTATTAAAAGCGTTCTCTCTGCCAGGTAAAAGCTTGAAATTGATTGTTTCATCTGCCGTTGAAAGTTCCACAGGAACAATTCCAGACATTAGTGAACCCGTCTGAACGGGAATAAAAATTTTTTCCCCTGTTTTTACAAGATTTCTGTGAGGCAGAATTTTAAGAAACAGTTTTACATCTTCAGGTTGCTGTTTTTGTTGAAAAAGTATAGTTTCAGAAAAAACGTCTGTCTCTTTCATTCTATTAGAACAAAAAAGTGAAACTTTCGCAGGTGACTTTCCACTAAAAACACTCCTTAGGTATTTCCCAGTACCTATAGTATTATCGGCATTCCATATAAATGTCTCTGCACCGGTTGAAGCCGATGCATCAAATGCTCCAATATAAAACTCATTGTTCTTAAAAGCGAAAGGACCAAAAATTTCCCTCTCAAAAAATGCACTAACCTTTTTATCCTTCTTTTTCCACTCAATAACCCTGGTTTCAAGTGGAGGATTCCCAATTGTCGTGTAGTCCCAGAAAACTTTTCCGCCTGCATTATAGAAGCCAATACCTGTAATTTCAACATCCTTTCCCATCTTCTCAACAGGTATTATTAAACCAGACCAGCCATCCTGAGTAGGCAATTCTCCCATCCTTATCTTGTCAAGTGCCTTCCACTTTATTAAATCGGACCCCCATGAAAAATAATAAGATGTCCGTCTGTGAATTTGAATCTCTATCATTATTTCTGAAGGTGCATTATTTTTTTCAAAAAAAACATATTGAAAAAGGATATCTTTACCTTTGGCGGGTTGACCCGGAATTATAGATGTGTAGTGTGAATTGATATTTTGCTGGCTTCGTCCTGTATGAGAAAATCGGCCACTCAAAACCGGATTCGAAACCCAGAACCAAAAACCAGACGTCCTTGCAGAAGGATTTATATAATCATCAATTATTACCTTTCCCTCAGGAATCTCAAAAATCGCCGTTTCTGATTTTCTTTCTTCAGAAAGCCAGTGAACAAAATAGACATCCTCCCCAGTTGTTTTAAAAAAAATCCCATCCCTTTGATTTTTTTCACCAGAACTTATCCTGATTGATTGAACCTTCAGACCATTTTTATCTGTGACATAAACATAACCATTTTCAGGAAGAGGCAACCTGGCAACTGCGATCGGCTGAAATTGCTTCAGTTTTTTTTCCTTTATCTCTACCTTGGCTGTTATCTGTGAACCAAAAAGAACTTCAACAATCAAAAATCCTGAAACAAGAAAAAAGGAGTATTTTCTCATTTTTTCAGCTCAATTTTAATAGCAATATCTTTTACGAAAGACTTAATGATAATCTCACACTCGCCCTTACTAAAATCTTTTTCAAAAGAAGAAATCTTTTCACCTTTATAGGTATCCCAAAATTCAATATTGTAAAAACCATCCTTGAAAATTTCAAGAACAAGCTTAACATTTTGTATCAACTCAGCTTTTTCAGCCGGAACCCTTGAATTAAAAATTGTGGAATCGTAAACCCAGAGATATGCTGAATCCTCATTCTGGATACCGGTTACTTGCGCTTTGGTTAAACCTTCTCCTGAAGTAGACACAACCCTTGCCGTTGACAACTGAAAATTTTTACCCCTTCTGTCCAAACCCTTGAGAAATTTCGCGACTGCCTTGTAATGAAAGTAAAGATCCTTCTTATCAATGAATGGCCACCACCAAAACAATGCAGTACCAAGCATCGGTGAAAGTGAAGATGTCCAAATCCCTGCGTGAAGATTGTTTTCAAGCTCTTTCGCATTCCTGCCGACTCCATATTCATGGATCTGCATAGGTTTATTAAATGGTTTCCTCTTAAAATAATATTCTCTCATCGTATCAACTATTGTAGGGCTGTATGCGTTACTTACAAGTGTCTCCAGTCCCTTTGCAATCCATACCATTGGATCTGCCTGCGGTCTGCATATATGACTTGTGACATTATGCTTCCAGGGATCCATTTCCTTCAAGATGGGAATAATTTTTTCGTGCCACAGTCTTACATTTTTTGAATCATAATAGCCAGTTAAATCAACCTCATTCCATAATTCCCAGAATGCGATCTGCGTTGAATAGCCCCACCTTGCTACTATATATCTCAACCTCTTACAAAACCATTTTTCTGCTTCCTGATTGTAAAAAAACTCATCAGGAGAATTTAAAAATCCTCCATTGATAACATTGTATGGATTGTCCCACCATTCAGCATCAGGTCTGATGCTAAACTGACCATGATTGATAAGTGTCAGGACTATGTAAATATCATACTTTCGGGCAATATCAAGTACATAATCAAGTTTCCAGGAGTTCTCAAGGCTATATCTTCCGATACCTTCATAATGTTGAGCATAGGCAGGTGTCCATTCAATTCCAACCCACCATGCGCTCATCCACATTCTGATATAATTTTCTAAATTATCGTTCATCTTTCTGAAATACTCATCATATGCAAAAGTACCCTTTCCCTTGTCAGTTTGAAATTCGTATTTATAAGGTGTCCTGACATCATCTGGTGAGCGGATTACATGTCCGATCGGGTAAAAAAATTCTCCGTTTGAAAAAGACAAACAACTGGGATCATTCTCATCCCATCTAACAAAACCAGGATTTAAACCATTAACGCATTCAAAACCACCACAATCAAAATCGTAAAATTTACCATTGAATCTGATCAGGATCTTATATTTATATTCACCAATTTCTTCCGGCGCAAATCTTATCATCCACTGGTGCTTGCCATAGGGATACAATTGTTCTCCCTCTTGTTCTAACCTTCTTAGATAATCTCGCGTGAAGAAAGCAGGAACACAAATCTTCCTTTTTGAAGGGGAAATAAATTCTCCAATTATGTCAATTTCCTCTGGGTCAAAAGGATTATCAAAAACAATCGGAATTTCAAAACTCACCTCAAATTTATCATATCGGGTTACAGTCTGCGTATTGGCTCTAAAATTAAAAAGAAAAATTTGAGGATCTCCAGAATCTCCTACCAATTGAATATTGTCAATATGTATTGAACCTGAAAACGGCTGATAGAAGAAAAATTTCATTCCAAATTCACGAATATTTCTTTTTGTGTAGGAGTCCCATGCTGCTAGCCCTGTTGATGGTTGCCACATTGCTGTGTCAGAAATATCGATTACAATCCTTGTCTTTTCATTTAAGTCTGGTCTGAAAAGGTCTGTTTGGAACCATGTCCAGTTTTTATCTTTGATATAGCAGATAAAGGAGACGTAATTTTTTGTTTTTGAAAAAATGTATATATCCATTATCAGTTTGTCGTACCGCAACCAATCAAAGTCTCCTTCTACTCTTATCCATGACTCCTTCCAACCAGAAACATTTAATGCAAGGGAATTTTTTCCACTTGAAACAAAATTCGGGGAAACACTTAAGAGCTGTCCATTGTAAACACTTTCCCAACCCTGTAAGGTTCCTTCAAAATCAAAAAAGACTTCAGAGAAAGCAAAAAAAGGCACAGAAAGAAATAAACTAAATATCAATTTTTTCATCAATCTCATAGATTGTCTCTTTTGTCTTCATAATAGAATGTACCATAACATCGCATTCAAAGATAACATTAAACTGAACATTGCCTGAACTGACAACATAACTTGAAACATTCGAATTATGCAGGGATCTTTCCTTTTCTTCATAAATTATTCTGATCTTCGGGTAGTAAGCAAGTAGGTCCGGAGCCGCCTTGAACTTAACTTTAATCTCAAAATTCTCGCTTTCTGGATTAAAAATCATTGCACCAGCAGAACCAGGACTTGTGGATTCAGGAAGGACAGATTCAAATTTTCCTGCCCTCGGCGAAAAAGTTACTTCAATCTTTGTTCCTGGCTTAAGTTTTTCAAAAAAAATTGTTGAAATGGCTGAATCTTGCTCAACTTTATAACTTCTGATGACTCTAATTTTGTCTGTTTTTACATCCTGCCATGGAAAACTTACTAAAATCCCTTCAACTCTTCTCCATTTATCAGAGCTAAAGGAAATGACTTTTTTCATGGTTGATGTATACATACCTTCTTTTTTGAATATCATTGAGTACGGCTGTGTAAATGAAATTTCTTCTCTTGAACTACATTCAATCAAACATGAAATGTTTCCTTTCTTTTTTGAAAAAGGTATAATCTCAAGGTAATCTGAAATTTGAAAAAGCACAGGTGAATTTTCGTCTATGGATACAAAATTAGTAAAGTAGTATTCCCTGTGACTTAGATTGAGAACAATCAATTTGTGTGTTGTGTCAACTGCAATATCTTCTTTTATGTACTGGCGAAAATCTTTCATAGTTTCAGAAATTTGCTGCTTCAGCCATCTGTTCTTGGAAGCTTCGTCGATTTCTTTAAGGATTTTTATCCCTTCATCAAAAAAATTTGCCTGAAGCAGCAACAAAGCAGCCTGAAATCTCAAGTTTTCTCCTGTCTCTTTATCAGCTATGAATTCTCTAATCAGACTAACTGCTTCATCGATCTCCGACAGATTTATAAGGCATCTTGCAAGCTGAACAGTGAAACTTTTTTGATTGTATTTTTTTACCAGCATACCATAGATTTCTTTTCCTTTTTGATAGTCAGAAAGATTATCTACATATAATGTTGCCTGCATTTTCAGAACATCAGGTATTATAGGGTCGTCTGGGTACTTTGTTGTAAAATCCTCAAGGACCTTCAATCGTTCCACTACTGCTTCCCTACTTCCTGTTTCACCGAGAAACTGCATATCATATATTTTGAGAAAAAGCCTACGGACCTCAGTGCTTTCGCTTTCATACACCAGTTTTTTTAAAGAGGATAACATCTTTTCCTTTATGATTTTTTCTATTTCTGAATTATTCCTTCCAAGATTTAACAGCATGTCTGCAGCCCAACGTGAACCCGTAGTTTCAGGAAATATGATGATGAAATAGTATAAAAGCCATGGATCATCACTCTGTTTTGAATAAACCATTTTCGTAAGGCGCTCAGAAACATCGCCCTTTGAAACAATGCTATCTTCTAATTTCCTTAGCCTTGAAAATGCTTCTGAATACATTTTCTTCCTTATTTCCTGAGCTGCAAGCAAAAAATTATAAGAAACAAAATCTGCTTCTGCCTTCTTTGAAAATTCATTTAATCTATCGGTATCCCAAAGCAACTCAACGATAGAAACAAGTGATGGTAACTTGCTTGACCAGGCACTCAAGGCCATCGCGGATTTTAAATAATATTGTGCCGAAATCTCATTCTGACCCAGATTTTTGTAATATACTGCAATTCTTGCAAGAACATGAGATTCGTCAGGCCTATATTCAAGTAGCTTTTTGTACGCTTCAATAGCACCCGTATAATCCTTTTCTTGTGCTTTCATGTTTGCTATCTCTCTAAGAGCTTCCACAAGAATATTCTTGCAGAATGTCTCCAACTGTTCCCCCAAATTCGCAGATCTAGTTTTTTCAAGAAAAACACTGGCATCATCCACAATGGATTTGAAATCCTTGTTATTTCTGTGGATGCTCGCAAGATTCTGCAATCCCTGTCTGAGCATCCAGACATTTTTCTGGGTATATTCTGCATTCTTCAAAAAAAATCTGAAATAATTTATCGCCTCTGGATTCTTTGATAATTTCATATTTGAAAAAGCCAGATAATAGTAAAACTCTGGTTGTTGAGCACCTTCTTTAATGGCTCTCTCTGCAAGTTCAATAACACGTTCAAAATTGTTCTTCTGAAATTCCCCAATCACATCCTTCAATTCAATCTTTTTTTCCTGGCAAAACACAATCCCAGAAGATACACTTAGAATGAGGAAAAGAAAAAACTTTTTTATCATAAAATCCTTCCGAAAAACTTCTGTTAACAAAGACATTTTTATCTCATATCCTCCCGATTATTTAGACATGCCAGGATTATTAAGTCAAATAATTCAGATCTTTTTTAATTTTTAGGCTAATTTGATGGTGACTCTTCTCGTACCAAAATCTTTTCTTCGTTTTCTCGGTAAAGATGTGCTTTTTGAAAATTGAATGAACTTTTGATATGATATCTCTAAACAATGCTACAAATCACAAAACCATGCTTATAGAATATTCAAATTTATCCGATGAAAGGAAAATTTTCCTAAACAGGGAACTTGCTGATATACTTTATCTCTGCAGAAAAAGAAAGATACAGGTTCCTGAAATAAATATCAACGTAGTAAGCCTGCTATCGCCTGCAGAAATACCCGAATCTATAAGAAACCAGATTCAGATCAGAATCCCTGAGAGATCTCAAGAAAAGAAAAGTTTCGCTGAACTCTGCGAGTGGGAAAAAAGTATCCAGAGTAGCCAAATAATTTTTAATGGCGAAAAAGTCTGGGTAATAGGTGGCGGTGAAGAAGGTTCAATTTATGGATTTTATGAAACGATAAAGAAAATTACAGGTATAAGGTGGTATGGAACATCTGAAACAGACATTTTTTTTGTTGAACCAACAAAAAAAATAGAAAAAATTTATACACCTATTGTTCCACTGCGTGGATTTGAATTTTCTCCAAAAGACGATAGCAAAGATTTTGCAAAGAAATTTTTAAAATGGATGGTAAGAAATGGCTGGAACCTTTTAGATATCAATGCCGCAATGTGGGAAAAATTTTCAGAAAAAGGAAACTTTATAAAAAATTGTGAAACCTATGGAATCAGAATCGCTATAGGTTGTCATGCTATTGACTTTTTTGTCCCTGAAACCCTTTTCCCTCAAAATCCAGAGTTTTTTGGCTTACGAAACGGAAAAAGGTGTATCACAGCCGAAGTAAGCTCACCTGAAATTAAAAGAAAATGGAAAACAAAAATACAACCATGTTATTCAAATCCCAGAATGCGAAAATTTCTCATTGACACAATTAAAAATTTTATTGAAAGTCACCCTGAAATATACATTTTTTCTCTCTGGCCACTTGATGGTATAAACAACTGGTGCCAGTGTGATGAATGTATAAAGGTACTACCCTATGAGGTATTTTACAACATCGCCCTTGAATTAAACCATGCAATTGGCAGATTTTTACCCATTGAACTACTATGTTATTCAAATATGTTTCACCTGCCGGATAAAATCTTGCCTGAATCTTCAAATACGTACACGATATTCTGCCCATATCTTAGACATTATAAACACAGATTTTTTGACGAAGGATTTTGCGAATCACTTTTGACGCTTGGCAAGGGATACCCTGAAGCAGAACCAATTAATCCTTCTGATGACAGAGAATATGGAATTCTTCTTAACAAATGGTTGCCATTTCTTGAAAAGATTGGTTCAAAACCTGGGTTGTTTTCCTACTATCAACTTGTGTTTCATGATGAAACACAAAAATCAGACAGACAAAGGTACCTATACCATCCTGATCCGAAACTTGTGGAAGAAGAGATAAAGAAGTTTATTGAATGCGGTATAAAAGTTTTTTATGACTGCTCACCACCATACCCAGGATTTTGGCCGGATGGCCGATTTTATGCCTATTTATCACATCTTTTCTGGGAAAATTCCCAGCCTGTTGAAAAAAGTATAAAGGAGTACTATACAGGAATTTCAAAAGAAAGAGCAGAAGTACTCCACAATATTCTCAAAAGAATTTCCGGGATTTTGGATAGAAATGAAAACCTACCAGAAGAAGTTTTGAGAACTGCAAAATCTATATTCAGCTTACTTCAATCTCCGATGTCAGAAAGGTATCTGTTGTGGCTGGAATATATAAAAATGGGAAGGGAATCCTGGCAGGCAAAAAAAACAGGTAATATAAATCTTTTAATTCAAAAGGAAAATGAAATCATAAACTTTTTTGAACAAAACAGAAACATCCTTGAAGAATGCGTAAATGTTGATTGGATGATAAGGCATTCAAGGTCAATAATTGACTTTTACTCAAATAGTTGAACATGAAAAAATTTCTAATATTTTGTACCATTATCAACTGTGCAATGAACGTATATTGTCAAGAAGAAGGTGTTTTTGTTCGATTTAAAATGACTGAACCTTCTAATGCTAAATACTTTGTTAAAATAGGTGGTTACATACATATCCCCAACTGGTATATCCCGGTAGCATACATACCAGGAGATGCAACCCGAGATGCTTCATATTGGATAAAAGCTGGAAACTTCACTCCGTGGTTTGATCTAAAAAAACATGCTGGAAATTCACTACACGGAAGGCTAAATAGAGCTGGTGGAGTAGCTGAGTTTCCTAATATCACGGCTGAATTCATAACAGATATCAATGCTGAAAATAGAAAGGTTGTCATTGAACTTTCAACTTTTCCTGACGAAGAAAGTATCGTAAAGAGATTTGAAGAATCTTTTACTGGAAGTTTGACAAGCTTCCTTGTCTCCCCCTATTTAAAAAAAGATGCTGATCATCTTGAAATTGCAAACCAGATGACACAACGAAGATTATCCTGGGCATACCAAGTAACACAAGGCAAAAGATATTCACCAGAAAAACTTATTATTCAGACATCATTTTGGGCTCCCCAAAGATCTGAACTGAATCTAAAAGAAGCAGAAGTATTATGGTTGCTTGGTTTTAACACTGTTGGAAATCAGATGAAAGAAGTAAGAGAAAAATATGGATTTAAATCACCCGGTCATCTGTGGGCTGATTTTTCTCCAGGGATTACAAAAGAAGAAATAGAAGCACAGGTAAAAAAAGTTGCACAATCTTATGAAAAATTAGGTTATGTAGTAGACAAAGGAAGTGTATTTAATTTTTCTGACGAAGTAACATGCCCCGAAATAAAAAATAACAAAGTTGCTCTTATGAATTTTCATAATTTTTTAAAACAGCAAAAAGTTCAACCTGAAGATCTTGGAGTCAAAAAAATTGAAGATGTAATACCAATTGAAAATCCCCAGCAGCTCAAAGAAGCTCAGAAAAAAAATTTAAAGGCAGCAAACAGAATTTTTTACTATACTTCAAGGTTCAGACAGATTTCAACAAATGAAAGATTTAGGTGGCTGACAGAAGCCGTCCACAAGTACATAAACAAAGATGTTTTTACATCAACCCTTGTTGCTGATCATCCATATTTTGCAGGAACAGGACTTGGAATGGGAATGGGACCAAATCCTGCTTGGGGTTCGACTCCACTTGCATGTGATTGGTTTGCAATGGCAAGGGATATGGTTGTGGATATGGCAGGAATTGAAGACTGGATGGGGCTTCAATACATGTACGGACCAAACTGGACATGGGAAGGATTCCAGCTTATGGGATTTCAAGCAGCTATATTCAGAAGTGGAAGTAATGGAAAAATACCTATAATGGCATGGATTACACCGAGCAACGAAATTAATCTGAGATTAAAAACAGCATCCGCGTTATGCCAGGGTGCAAAACATTTTTACTATTGGACCTATGGACCAACAGCAACAAGCACAGAAAACTACTGGTCTGATCTACGTGGTGAATATGACGGAATTGCTGCAATAACAAGACAGTTGACAGAATCTGAAAAAGTACTGGCAGAGGGTAAGCCGAGGAGCACAAAAGTTGCATTGCTTTACAGTATTTCATCTGATTTGTGGCAGCCATTCGGGTACATACATATGTTAGAAAGAAGGTTAACCTATTTTGCTCTTGTCCACGAGCATTACCTTGTAGATATGCTTACAGAAGAGGATATAATCTTTGGAAAACTTAAAAATTACAAAGTTTTGTATGTGACAGACCCGTGCATTCACCAAGGAGCAATTGAACAAATAAAAAAATGGGTTAGAAATGGTGGATACATTAGGGGAACGTGTGCAGCTGGAACAAGAAACCAATTCAATGAACCGATTCCAGGGCTTGCTGAAGTTTTTGGTATCGAGCCCTACCCAGAAGTAACGATTCAAGAAGGAAGATGGCATGTAAGAGGAGCTTTAAATGAAATCACCTACATGGACACAATAACGTTTTTATCATCACAAAACACTCGACAGTTTGTAAAATCAGGTATACAAACACCATCGATGACGATACAAAAACTTGGAGTAATAGGAGTCAAGGTGAATTTAAAACCAACAAAAGGTACAGTCCATGCAATTTTCTCCAATACAAACCCGGCAGCCTTAAGAAACAAATATGGTAAAGGAATTGCTGAATTTATTGGAAGTTGTCCTGCTATTGCCTATGGAAAGGAAGCAAGGTTTGTTCCTGATGATTTAAAGGAAAAATGGAACCCTGAAATAAGGAAATGGGTTATTGGCAATATTAAAGAAAAGGCAGAAAAACTGCTTGAAATATCACATCCTGTTGTGGAAGCAGGAGTTTATGATTCATCCAATGGAAGCGCAATTGTGCTGGCAAATTTTACATATGAACCGATTGAAAATCTAAAAATAGCAATCGATGTTCAGAAAAAACCTAAGAAAGTTTTTTCTTGTGAGAATGGACAAATTGAGTTTAATCTCACAAGGATGAACAAAACTTACAGGCTGAATTTTACTGTACCACTAAAGATTAACGATATCGTTTTAATTGAGTACTGAATTTTGACAATGTACCCTATATATAAGAATCTCGACCCTAAAGAGTTTGGGAAAAAGATAGAAGCACTTTATAAAATACTTGAATGTTGCCAGTTGTGTCCGAGAAAATGCAAGGTAAATAGACTTCGAGGGGAGAAAGGATTCTGTCGCGTAGATGCAAATTTATATATTTCAAGTTATGGAGCGCACTTCGGTGAAGAAGATATTCTTGTTGGTTATGGTGGTTCAGGAACAATTTTTTTAACATGGTGCAATCTTCGTTGTGTTTACTGTCAGAATTATGATATTTCGCTTGAAGGAAATGGGGAAAAAGTATCCACAGAAAAATGTGCTGAAATAATGCTTTATTTACAACAAAGAGGCTGCCATAATATAAATTTGGTGACGCCAACACACTTTGCGCCACAGCTTGTCAAATCCATAAGTATTGCTGCGGAAAAGGGACTTGAAATCCCGATAGTCTGGAACTGTGGCGGATACGAAAGCGCAGAAGTAGTAAAAATCCTTGATGGAATTGTTGATATCTACATGCCTGATATCAAATATTCAAATTCAGAAACAGCAACAAAATTATCCCACGCTTATGACTATTTTGATAGATGTAGAGAAGCAGTAAAAGAAATGTTCAGACAGGTCGGTAATATCCAGATCGAAAATGGAGTTGCAAAAAGAGGGCTTTTGATCCGTCATCTCGTTTTACCTGAAGACATTGCTGGAAGTCAGGAAATCTTTAACTTTTTGAAAAATGAAATTTCTCAGGATGTCTGGATAAATATAATGGCACAGTATAGACCGTATGGATTTCTGCCAGAAAAAATGGAAAGACGCATAACTAAAGATGAATATCAAAATACAGTCAACCTTGCAATACGAATAGGGCTGAAAAACATTATCGTTAATCCATTTTTTGATTTTTCTTAAAACTCTGGTATATTTAGAAACCAGGAGGTAAAAATGAAATCTTATTGTATCTGGTGGGATGGTTATCATAATGCGTTTACTGATATCGCAAGGTTCAAGGACAATTTTTTTGTTACATTCAGACATGGAACAAAACATCCAGCCGAAGGCAGAGGCCAGATCTATGTTATAAAATCAAAGGACACAAAAAGATGGGAGCTAATAAAAAAATTCCCTGCACTTCCCGATAGTAGAGACCCAAAACTTTTTGTTTTCAAAAATAAGCTTGGAGTAGTTTTCTTTGCAATTTCAGACCATCCTGAGTTTTTCAGACACTGGGTTCATTCATATATTTCTTACTCTGAAGACGGTGTAAATTTTTCTGACCCAATCAGGATTGAAAACTACAATCTTAGATTCTGGAGGATAAGAAATTACAGAGATGTTGTTTATGCAGCAACATGCAAATCAATGCCAGAAGAAATGGGAACATTTCTTTTTAGGTCAGAAGATGGAATTAAATTTGATTATGTATCAACCATTGTAAAAGATGACCATGCAAATGAAGCAGATCTTCTTTTTGAAGATGAAACATGCTATGCACTTGTTAGAAGGGAAGATTGTAAAACACCTGTTATCGCAGTATCAAAATACCCTTTCGAAAAATGGGTAAGATATACAACCAATGTAATCTTAAGGGGTCCACACATTTTCAAATATAAGGGTAAAATATACTGTACCGGCCGGGTATTTTTAAGACCTGATGGAAAACTCCATTCCTATATTAAAAATGAAACTGAATACCAACCAAAAACTGCAATCCTTGAACTTGATAAAAAAAACATGATTTTAAAACCTGTTTTGATTCTTCCCAGTGGTGGTGATACTTCATATTGCGGATCAATCATTTATCAGGGAAAAATCTATCTCAGTTATTATTCTCAGCACGAAATTAAAAAAAGAAAAAGCTATGTTGGTGAACATGCTTCTGGTATCTATTTAGCCACTGGCAAATCCATAAAAAAGGAGATACAATGAGAAAGATCATATCTTTAGTTTTGTGTGCCGCGAATTTCTCCCTTGCTGGCATTAAGGACAACACAAAACCAGGCAATATACTACTTGTGAGGGATGGTACACCAACAGCAATGATTGTTGTACCAAAAAACGCAAAAGAAAAATATCCAAAAGCATTTGAAGCAGCTAATGAAATCCAGAGCTACATCAAAAAAATGTCGGGAGCAGAATTAAAAATAGTATCCGAAGAAGAAATTCCACAGGATTTTTCAACTTTAATATTTATCGGTCACACCCAGGCAGCAAAGAAAAATAAAATCAAAATCCCGTCAGGATTTGACCCTTCAATTAGACCGGATGTATACGAAGAAGAAGGATATATCATAAAAACGCAGGGCAACAACATCTTTATTGCGGGCAATGAAGACGGTCCCTATCAGGGAACAATCTATGCTGGCTATGCATTTTTAGAAAAATTAGGTTGCCGTTGGTTTTTTCCAGGAGACTGGGGAGAAATTGTACCAAAGATAAAAACAATTATTGCACCCGCCATTGATATAGAAGCAAAACCTGACTTTGCAATGCGTGGAATATGGCTTGATGGTCGCTGGGGTCTTTCTGCTCAAAACAGAAAAATCTATGCTCAATGGGGAAAAAAGGTCGGCTTCAGTTCTGACTATACAGGCGGACAAAAATTATATCCAGTACCAGGAGACGGTTATCTTGCTCAGGCTTTGCCACCAAAAGAATATGCTGAAAGCCACCCTGAATTTTATGCAATGAATAAGAAAG
>JAMWCC010000077.1:14625-15549 GCA_023818375.1 Candidatus Omnitrophota bacterium
CATAAGTCCAAAAAGCCATCCCTCATTTACAATGCTATGTCTTTCAAATCAGGAGATGCAAAAAGAGTACATAAAGAATGTAAGAGAAGCATTTGAAGGAAAAAAGAAATATCCGAATGTAAGTGAGATTGGTATTGGCATTTCTCCACCCGATGGAACACCTTACTGCTATTGTGAAACCTGCCTTGCACAGAGTCAGAATTTTAAATATCCCAATTACATTCATGAAACTATGCAAAGCGAAGAAGTATTCTCTTTTGCTGCAAAGCTTGCCGATGAATTTCCCGATAAGTGGGTTGCCGTTGCCGCGTATGCGTTGCGAGAAATTCCACCACAGGGAGTCAAGTTAAGGCAAAATATGGTTGTAATGTATGCCCCTATAAGCTGCTGCGTATTACACCCCAACAATTCTGACAATTGCTGGAGAAGAATGGAGATGATGAGCATCCTTCAGCAATGGATAAAACTTACCCCGCATGTCTGGTTATACGATTACACTCCAGGACTTCTTGTCAGTGGATTTATTCCCGAAAGGGACGTTGCAAATTTTGCCATCAATGCACCAATCTACAAAAAAATTGGCCTTAAAGGATTTGGAAGACAGGGAAGTAATGCAATGATGGCAACATGGATAAGCTATTATACAAGTGCAAAACTAATGTGGGATGTGAATACAAATATAGAAATATTGAAAAAAGATTTTTACGAAAAATTTTTTGGAAAGGAGGCAGCACCGCATGTTCAGGCATGGTGGGATGCCTGCGAACAGGCATTGTTAAAGGCAAATTTACACATTCACGAAGATTGGCTGCTGACTCATGTTTACACTGTTGACTTTGTAAACTCAATTCATAAACATTATGAAGCTGCCAGAAAATGCCAGATGACAGATGAAGAGAAGCAGCGTTTTAAGATTTTTGAACT
>JAMWCC010000017.1 GCA_023818375.1 Candidatus Omnitrophota bacterium
GCTCAAATCATACTACTTTTTCTTTGCAGTTTTCTTAGCTGCTTTTTTGGCAGTTTTCTTAGCAGACTTCTTTCCACATTTCATCCTCAAATCACCTCCTTTAGGGTTAGAAAAAGGAAAATTTTGCTTGGTATTAATAGGTAAGAAAGAAAGATGACACCGAAAATTTGAGAAACACAATCCCTCAAAACTTTCACAAATAAATTGGCGCTAATCTTTCCCAATCCCTGTCCTGTATAAATAAAAATCTGGTAGCGAATTTTTTATATCCAGGGTTTGGGAAAAACTAATGGGGTAGTATCTGGTGAGATTGATTTCCTTCGTATATCTCTTTGCACCGATTTTATTTTTCCTTCTATTTTCCTCCATTTTTAAAAATATAACACAAAATTTTCAAAATGCAAATTTATCAGGCTTTTTTATCAATGAAAATTTTATGCCACAATTCAAAAGTTAAAAGAGTCCACAGTCTGCTTGAGTGTTCAACAGTTCCAGAAATGTGCTGTTCCACTAACTTTTTTATTTCTTCTGGAACAAAATATTGTCTTGAAAGCGCCTCCTTATCTAAAAGAGTTTCCATAAGATAATTTTTAAGTTCACCCTTGAACCATCTTCCAATTGGTACGCCAAATCCCATTTTTTTTCTTCTAACTATTTTTCTGGGTAGAAATTCCTTTAGCTTGGTCTTTAGAATATACTTTGTCCTGAAATTTTTCATCTTAAGATTTGAAGGAAACGAGGCAATGAGCTCAACAAACTCGTAGTCAAGGAATGGACTCCTTGTTTCAAGAGAATTAGCCATGGATGCTATGTCCATTTTCACCATCAAAACATCAGGAAGATACAACTGAAAATCTGTTGCAAGCATTTTCTCAATAAGGTCAACTTCAGCAGAAGAATCCCAGATATCTTTTATCAGAAGGAAAGAATCAAAATCTGCAATCTTTTTCTTCATATCTTCTGAATAAATTTTTTGTTTGAAATCATTTGAAAATGAAATAAGGCGTCTTGCGTATGCATAATCAAAGCCACATCTTTCAGCTTCTCCAAGCCATTTCAAGATTCTGATAAAAGTATTTGAAGGATATTTTTTGTATAAATGTTCAAAATTTTTCAAGCCAAAAGCTTTGCAAAGTGGAATTTTTTTATAGAGCTCATAAATCTTACTTAAAAGTTGCGTCTGCCAGTACCTAGTGTATCCTGCAAAATTTTCATCCCCACCGTCGCCATTAAGCGCAACAATAACATGTTTTCTCGTTTCCCTTGCAACATAATATGTGGGTATCATTGATGAATCAGCAAATGGTTCATTATAATGCCAAACAAGCTTTGGAAGGATTGAAATCACATCTGGCCTAACAATAAATTCATAATGCTCTGTCCCGAACTTTTCTGCAACAATTCTTGCAAAATTGAGTTCACTGAAATCACTTTCCTCAAATCCCACAGAAAATGTCTTTACTGGTTGAGAGGAATTCTCACTCATTATTCCGACAATTGTTGAACTATCTATTCCACCGCTCAGAAAGGCACCCAGTGGAACATCTGCAATCATTCTGATCCTTGTTGACTCAACAAGTTTTTCCCACATTGCATCAATGTATTCTTGTTCATTACTCAATCTAAGTTTTTTTGTAAAATCAATCTGCCAGTACTTTTCAATTTTTATCTTTCCATCAGTCCATAAAAGATAATGACCTGGCTTAAGCTTTCTTATATCCCTAAATATCGTCCAGGGTGCGGGTATCGCCTGATATGTCAAAAAAAGGTCAACAGCAGAATAATCAATTTCTCTTGAAATTTCGTCAACTTCAAGTAGGGCTTTTATTTCTGAAGCAAAATAAATGTTTCCGTTTTTAATTGAGTAAACAAGGGGTTTTTTCCCCAACCTGTCTCTTGCAAGGAAAAGTGTTTTTTTCTCATTATCCCATATTGCAAAAGCAAACATTCCTCTAAGGAATTTCAAACACTCAGTACCATATTTTTCATAAAGATGAATAATTACCTCACTGTCTGAATTTGTTTTAAATTTATGTCCGCTATCTTCTAAAACCGTTCGCAATTGTCTAAAATTATAAATCTCTCCATTGCAGATAAGAAACATTGTGTTTTTCTCGTTAGAAATCGGTTGTCTTCCTGTTGTCAGATCAATTATCTTTAATCTCCTATGACCTAATCCAACATTTTCACAAACCATGTAACCCTGTTCATCTGGACCACGATAAACCATTGTAGATGCCATTTTTTCTATCACAGCCGGATAAACCTTTCCATCCTTCTTAACAATTCCACATATACCACACACTATTTCCTCCGTGTTAGTAATGTCTCATAAAGCGACCTATATCCATATACCATTAAACAAACATCAAAATTTCCTTTGACAAACTCATAGCCTTTTTTTCCAATTTCTTCTGCAAGTTTTTCGTCTGAAAGAAGCAAGATAATCTTTTCAGCCATTTGTTGAATATCACCTGGATTTACAAGAAATCCTGTTATTCCATCTTTCACAACCTCAGATGTACCTCCAACATTTGTTGCAACAACCGGTTTTCTCATAGCCATAGCCTCAAGAACAAGATTGGGAAGTCCTTCCCATAGCGAAGGCAAAACCACCACATCAGATTTCTCAATAAAATTTTGAATATCGTTTTTATAACCGAGAAATATGAATTGCTTTTCAATTCCATATCTATCTGCAAGATACTTAAGCTCGGTCATTAAAGGACCCTCTCCTGCTATCAAAAACTTGACATTTTCCTTTTGCCTAAGAACAATTCTCGCTGATTCAATCAAAAATCTAATTCCTTTTTCAGGAGAAAGTCTACTTGCAGTGAAAACTATTTTTTCATTTTTCCTCTTTGACCCGGATTTATCTGTTTCAAATGTTTGAAATTCAATACCATTTCTTATAACAACAAGTTTTCGAGAAATATTTCCTAAGACACTCCTATATCTTTCCATTACACTGTAAGAATTACAAATGATTTTATCCGTAAAAAATCCAAGTACCCTATCAACAAAAAAATGGTATTTTTTCTTCCATAGATCGGTACTCCTTTCAGATGCAACAATTACAGGAACTCCATTTATTATACCAGCAATCCTACCCCATGTATTTGAAGTAAACATAAAGGTATGAAGAATATCAGGCTTTATTCTATTAAGAATTAAGATCAACTTGAACAACGCTATCAAATCAAATCTATATTTTTTCCCTATTACAAAAACAGGAATGTTTTCCTTGGTAAAATCATTCTTCATCCTTCCACCTCTCAAACTTATAACAAATGGATGAAATTTCTCACGGTCAATATATTTACAGAGGAGCAATAACTGTTTTTCAGTACCGCCAACATCAAGTGTCCCCAAAACAAAACACACTTTTATCTTTTTCATAAGTCGCTTTTCAAAATTTTATAAGTCTCAATTATTTCACTTGCAGATTTTTTCCAGGAGAATTTTTCTGCGTGTTTCAAACCCTTGTTTCTCATGTTTTTCTTAAGTTGGTTATCTGTTAAGACTTTCTCAATTGCATTCTTTATTTCTTCAACATTATACGGATCAACAAGAATTGCAGCACCACCTGAAACTTCGGGCAGAGCAGAAACATTGGAAGTTACAACCGGACATCCGCACGCCATCGCTTCAAGTACTGGCAATCCAAAACCCTCGTAAAGTGAAGGGAAAATAAATAATTCTGCCCTGTTGTAAAGATACGCAAGCTGTTCAGAATCAAGATATCCTGTAAAATGAACACCCTCAATCAATCTATTTTTTTCAATCTCAGGCAATAGTTTTTCTTTCAAACTCGAATCCCCAACAATGACAAGTTTCAAGTATTTATATCTAACCCTTATAATTGCAAATGATTCTATCAATCTTTTCAAATTTTTCCTTTCAACTGAGGTTGCTACAGTCAATATGAAAGGTATAAAAGTCCTAAAGTTATCCGGAAAACTATATTCATCCTCTTTCAAAAGTCTGAAATTTCTCCTTATTCCTGGATATACAACTTTTACTTTTTCCTGGGAAATACCGTAGAACTGAATTATTGATTTTTTTACATACTCAGATACAGCAATTATCATGTCTGCCTTTTTCAGATATATGCCAACATTCCTATACCACTTATCGGAATACCAATATGTATTCATTTCAGCAAAGTCAAGACCATGAATCGTAGCAATCCCTTTAATTTTTTTCAAGTGTGGAATGAAGTAGGACGTACCATGAAAAATATCAACATCTTGTCTAGTCAACCATTTTTCAATTAAAGCAAAATTATGGTTTTCGAAAAATGTAACCACGGGTCTTGGAACACGTTTCACAAATAGATGAAAATTATTCGCACAAGGTATTTTTATTTTCTTGATTCTATTCTTGTAATCCCTTACAAAAAAGTCAAAAATCAGATATTGATTTTCAGTATCAACTGAAGAGAGTCCGTCAAGAAAACCCTCAACCCATACTTCAAGGCCAGCCGGACAACCTAACGGAAAGTTAACGCCAAGAACTATTTTCATAGTATGCTCATTTTTTTCTGCTGTTGTCTTACTTTGTAATCCAGGTAATATTCAAGAATCTTTTTAAAAAGAAAAAAACGCGGATTTAACACAACAACGCTTGAAGCCCAAAAAAGACGAGAAAAATCCCTAAAGCTCCAAAAAGGAAAGATTGAGCAAAAATTTTTTATAAAACTAATAAAATTTCTTCTTGCATGGCTGAAATCTCCGCGTAGTAAACCATCCTGACCTTTGGAAAATATCCATCTAACCTTTTTTGCCATATAATGCTTCAATGCGTGTTCTGAAATTAGTTTTTTTTCTCTTGCATATCTTTCATAGTAATCCATCACAATGAAAAAATTCTCACGAGATGTTGATGAATCAGAAAAAGATCCCTGACCGGGATGAATTCTATACCGCATAAGCTTTTTGTGCAAAATTCCAACTGGATATTTCTGCAATATACGAAGCCACATCTCAAGATCATTGGCTGTAAGAATCATGTTTCTGCTCATTCCATATTTTTCCAATAACTTTATCCATAAATCATCATCGGTTGTTGAAAAAAACTTCTCCTCTTTAAACAAACCGACGTCCTCGAAAACTTTCTTGACAAACATTCCGCTGGGACAAATAAAAAAATCACCATATTTTAAAATCATATTGTAGGCTAATCTGAAGTCAAAAACACTGATATCTCTTATCTTACTCTGTTTTTGTGATTGTCTAATTATCTTACCCTCCGAGTTAATAATATAAGCTTCAGTGAAAACGGCTACAACGTTTTTGTGTTCTTTCAAAAATTTAACCTGTTCTTCAATTATAGTAGGTTCATAAACATCGTCAGAATGATATATTGCTAATAATTCTGTTTGGGCTAGCTTTATTATCACATTATAACTACCATAGCAAAAAATATTTTTAGGGTTTCTATAAAATCTAACCCGCGGGTCTTTGAATGAAAACACGATTCTTTCAGTATCATCAGATGAGCCATTGTCCACCACGATAATTTCAAGGTTGTGATATGTCTGGCTCAGTATAGACGCCAGACAATCCCTGATATACTTGCCACTGTTATAAGTAGGAATTCCAACACTAACTTTTTCCATAAAATTTCTGCCTAATTTTGAACCTCAGTCTTAACACCTATTCTTCTAAAAATTCTCCATACTATATCTTTTAAAACCACTTTCAAACTCGCAGGAATAATTCTATAAGAAAAAAACACATAGGTAATAACTATCAGCAAGTTAAAAAGCCGCTTGATATTATTACTAATCCCGATATAATGTAGAAAAATCAACAAAACCAGGCAGGGCATAATAATCAAGAAAAATGTTTTAAATACATTGAAATAATTGAGAACAATCTTTCCCTGGCTTCTTCTGCGTACATAAATCGGGACCATCCAGGATACAGTCAGAAAAGATGCAAGAAAAGTACCTAAAGCAGTTCCTCCTATTCCCATATTTAGATATTTTACAAAAAATATTGACAGCAAAATATTTACAATGGCTTCACTCCAACCTATGAAAACATTTATGAAATTCAATCCGGTGGCTATCACATTCGGCGTTGAAAGAACAGAACAGGCATAACCATATCCCCCAAGTGCAAAAACTGTCAGCATCCCTGCGTATCCATCTGGACCTACCCAGATATTGATGATATCCTGGGCAAAGGCAATGCTTGCTATCCAGATAAAACCACCAAACAAAGGCAGAATTAGTATCAATCTATCATAAGTCTGTCTTATCCAGTCAAACTCTCCAGCGCTATATGCCTTTGCTACCATTGGAAGCACTGGATATGTGAGTACTGAAAAAATGAAAAAGGTGGAAGTTATCAATTTGAACGTAATTGCATAAGGGGTAACATCCTTTACACCAAAAAAATGACTTATAATAAGATTATCTGTATGCCAGACAACTGTAGCAGCCAGTCCCACAATAAAAAATCTAAGCGATGAAATGATAATTGAATGGATAGAGAATTCATCATCAGTTGATGGTTGGAGTAATCTTTCAAAAGGTCTGATGTATTGCCTATTTTCCTTTGTAAAAAATAGAAGATGAACTATGGAAATTAAACTGACACTGACTGCCATAATGCCTTTAACCCATGCATAAAAAACGAGATTTCCCTTCAACCAAACTGTTAATAACAATCCAATGAAAGGGATAACAGAAGAAGCCATCATATTATAGAATCTCTCTATATATACTTTCTGACTGGCAATAAAACCGCTAACAAATATTGAAAGTGGAAGATTAAGCAAAAATAATATTGCCGAAACAAATGTTGCCCTGGCAACTTCCTGATAGATGCTGGATGGAACTTTTCCTATAATATTCAGCCATCCTGAAGTACGAGTGTAGATAAAAAACCCAGCAAGCACAATAAGTACAATACCCAAACTCAGAATAAACGCTTTTATAATAACCCGCAGTTGTTCTAATTTATCAATTGCCTTTGAAGCAAGAACATTTACTGCAGTCGGGATACCTATTTGTGATGTCGATAAGTAAGTTAATATGGTACTTATGACAGCAAGGGCACCGTATTTTTCAATTCCAAAGTAGTGTAATCCGATGGGAGCAGAAAAAATACCAATAATTGTAGCAACTACATTAGTAAGTCCACCTGAAAAAACCCCCAGAAAAAAATTTCTTCTTCTACTCATATATTATTTTTCATTCAACTGACTTATAACCTGCTTCCATCTGTGAATCATCAAATGTTCTCTTTTTGTTCGTTCATAACCTGCCTTCGCGATCTCTTGCCTAGCTTTTTCCCTTGGAAGATAATACTGAATCAAGGAAAGCAATTCTTCAAGCGATGAAAAAACCACCATTTCCCTGCCAATATCAAAATATTTTTCAATCATAGGAACATATTCAGAAAGTTGAAAACCACCGCACATACATATATCAAAGTTCCTTGTTTTTATCTGCTTATGAATGGTGTAAACCGGCTTACCCATTAAAGTTCTTTTTATGTAAGAAAGTAATCTCAATTTATCTGCCATCAAAAATCTTATGTCATAATTTGTAGCAAGCTTTTCAAGACAGAGATTAATCTTTGATGTTCTGAAAATGTTTTTCATCTGCCCAAGTGTAACCTTGCCACCTGGCCAGCCACTGCCATAAAACTGAACCTTGATCTTATTTTTCTTAAGATAATCATGAATACATTTCCTATAGAGACTAAATGTTCCAACAAAGGTAACATCATATAGATGAGCATCTGTTTCCTCTTCTTCAACAAGATCAAAATTAAAAGCCGCCCATTGACTCATTATTACGTTTTTGTATCCATCCTTCAGGTACTTATCATAGGAAAAAAAATCGCATGTAATTGGATGTGTAAAATATGCAGCTTTATACCTTGTGTAATTCTCATACCTGTGATTATCGTCCCCGAACCAATCCGAAGTCTTACATATCTTTGCGATTTCCTTCCATGTATACTCTGAGATTGTATCATTGGAATAGTCGTTCATTACCACCCAATCGGGTTGTATTTTTTTCACAAACTCAAGCAATTTACCATCGTCCTCCTTTGAAACAAGACCTGGACCAGAAAGATAATCGTCAATTTCAAAAATAAAAACATCATGTCCTAATTGCCGGAGTGGTTCTACCCAGTATATTTCCTCCAGTGATTGTCCAAGTTCTTTATTGCCGCCAATATACCTAACAAGACAGAATACTATCTTCATCATGAGCTCCTTAACTTTTTTTTGAATGCCTTTCTTATTTTACGAAGTAACCTGAAAACCGAAATGGGTATAAACAAAAAAGGCAAATGAATAAACCAAAAACTTGGGTATCTACCATAACAATGTATCATGGCTTTTGCAATCTCAACCTTATCTCCGACTTCCATCAAATGCAGAACCAAAATCAATCTTAAATTAGCCCTGAATATATTATCCATAAGGTATTTGCAGGTCTTTTCATTATAGCCAAGTATCTTCATGCGTTTAAAAATTTTTACCAGTTCAAGACCCGGGTTCAAAATCGCGCGATAACCAGCAACCTGCCATCTTTCTTTTCCTGTGATAGGTGTCCTTAAATTTACAAGTTTTTCTGCAACTATGAAAGCAGAATCATTTGCCAGAATTTCAGCAATTGCACCAACATGAACAAAGCCAGAACCAATGTATTTTTTAGCCCTTTTGTTCCATTTTTCCCTTTTGATAATGAGAGAAGAAACAAGTCCGAACAAAAACTTACTTTTCTGAAAAAAAGTATCACCATTTTTACAGTAAGCATCTTCATAAATATCCGGACGTGACCTTTTAGGATATTCCTGCATATTGATATCACATTCAGCATAGTTTACCAAGATAACAGAAATATCCCTGTACTGTTTCAATTTAATTAAAACATTTTTCAAAGCACCTTCTCTCAAGGTATCGTCATCGCTTAAAACCCATACATATTCACCTTTAGCCCTTTCAAAAAGCAGGTCCACATTTCCGTCAAAACCAATATTTTTCTCGTTTCTAAAGTATTTTATGAAATTATATTTTTGCATGTATTGTTTAACTATTTCTGGTGTTTCATCAGTGGAAGCATTATCAGAAATCACCACTTCTATTTCATCATCAATTTCATCAACCTGATTAATAACACTATCAAGAGCTTCCATTATATGCTCTGCTCCATTGTAGGTTGGAATTCCAATAGTAAGTAGTGGTATTTTCTCTTTATCCATAAATTATTTTTCTCCCAGGCGTAAGACATCCATTACTGCACCCATGACATTGAAAAATCTGTGCATCATAAATATAAAAACAGATGCAACTATAATCTTTGCTGCCAATCTAAAAAAAATGTTAATTTGCGCAAAAGACAGACCAACCAGAACAAAAAGAAAGACCAATGAAATCAAACCCGAAAGTATGATTAACCTGATATTATACGGGACATACACAAGTTTCTGGGTATATATGAAGAACAATTGAAAGTACAAAACATAACTGATAAGGGTTGCCAGTGCCGCTCCATAAATACCAAAATCAGGAATGAGAATGAAATTTAAAATAATGTTGAGAATGACTGAAATCAAAGTGAACAAAAAAACTTTATCTGTTTTTTCCTTCATCACGATTGTAGCTCCAATCATGCTGGCTGCGCCCCAGAAAATTACACCGATGATTACAATTGAGATTATATTGTATCCTTCAAGATATTGTTTACCGGCAATGAGTTCAAATATTTCCCTGAGGAAGGAAAAATAAACAATCACAAAAATTTCCATTGTGAGCCAGTATCCTTCAAATATTTTTTTCAGTAATGTTTTGTATTCTGGTATGGATTTTGTAAAGGTCTGAAACCCCAGTGGAGTAAACGCCTGACCAGCAGGATTTATAATAGCAGAAAAAATCTTGTCGGCGAAAACATAGCCCACGCTATAAACTCCAACCGAAGCCAGTCCGCTATACATACCAAGTATGTATCTATCAGCATATGTAAGAAGCATGAGAAGTAAGCTATTTGGCACAAGTGGCAATCCTATTTTCAAAAGCGACACCAACCGTGCACCTGAAAACATTTCTTTTGAAAAAGGCCTGTAATTAATTAAAAAATAACCTATGCCAATAACAGCAAGTACGCTGTGCGCTACTAAATACGCATAGATATATGCAAAATAGCCAGTTTTCAAAATAAGAAGAAATATTAAACTCATTGCAATAAGGGTGAGATAGTAATAAAGATTGACAAAAAAATACTTTCTGGGTTTTCTGGCTATTATCAAAAAGTTAGTATAAAATCTTCCTAATATGGTAGCAAGAATCAAGCAGAATACCAGTAGCTGTTGATGTACTGTCATTGTAACTCTGAAGACTTTTTCTGAAAGTGCAGGAAATAAAAAGAAAACAAAAACAAACCCAACTAAAACCACAAAGTTGTAAACTAAAATAGTATAGATATTTTTATTGTTTTCCATCTCAGATTCTTTGTAAAATCTTATTGAGAATGCTGTATTAAGTCCGCTATCAATAATTATCGATAGCATTATGACCATAATCATAATGAAGGTAATCTTTCCATAATCATCTGGTGAGAGGTTTCTTGTGTATAAAGAAAGCACTATAAAACTAACAAAAATTCCAAGTATCTGTACAGATGAAAACGAAGCAAAAGCTTTTATAAGGTAGTTCTGTAAAAAAAATTTTTGAATTTTATTACCGTATTTGCAATTCATATCAAACTGGGATATATCGAAAACACTAACTTTTCCCTATAATTTCTCTCACGAGAGTTTGGGCAAAACACTCAGCACTGAAGGGATAAATTTTATCGCTCAACACAAAATTTTTGATCGCATCCAAGTAATCTATATATTCCGCATCAGACATATTCTTGATATACCTATAAAGATCATCATATGTTTTGAAGTTTCTTTTATCAATGAAAGTTGCTGCTGGGATATGATGTGTAACATTTGGTGCACCAAGGTAGATGGGAACACACCCAGCAAAAAAGCAGTCAAAAATTTTTTCTGTAATGTATCCTGGGATATCTCTTGCGTTTTCATAACATATTGCAAATTTATATCCTCTTAGAACTTCATTCTTTGATTTTACCGAACCTTTATAAGTTTTATATCGTGGTCTTAAAAATTTGCGCAATGGCTCAATTTTATTTAATTTTCTTAAATGTCCAGTGAAAAGATGCTTGTCCCAGCCAAAACCGTAAAAATCAAAATCTTCAGGATGATTTTCTTCAAACCATTCAATCGCTTTTCTCCTTTCAGTATAGAGCTCAAGCGGATGTTTAACATACTTATTTGCGACTATCATCGTGCAGAGTTTGATTTTCTTTCCTAAATCAAAATCAAGTTTTTCAGGAATTTTCATAGAAAAATTTATTTTGAAGTATTTCTTATTATCAACAAGACCATCATGCCAGGTGAAAATTTTTTTGAAATATCTGTGATTTTCTAAATTCCAGTTGTCAGGCCTGATAACTTCAGATTCAAAGATTACAAGATAATTATCCTTAGAAACTGCAATATTTTTCACATCATGGAATTCATTATAAATAATAAAATCAGATTCAGATACAGGATTTATGTCCTGGGTACTCAAATCGACACCATGTTTAGCAAAATACTCTTTCAAAAGATAGGCACCGTACTGACAATTATCACGGTTTACAACTTCATCTTCCAGAATGAACTGACGATTATTCAGATAAAAACTCCCTGTGAAAAAAGTCGCCTTTTTCATTCAAATTACTTCCCTATTCTTGAAAAAATATCTTTGAATCTATGCACATATGTAGGACCAAGACTTAAAACCTTTTTGTATCCAGCAATTGCTATTTTTTTTCTGGCTTCTTCATTTTCTAGATAATAAATAATTTGTAGAAGTAAATCGTCAATCCCAGTATAAATAGCTATCTCTTTACCTATTTCAAAATGGTCTTCTAATGATGGAACATAATTTGTAAGCTGAAACCCTCCGAATGCTGGAATTTCGAAGTTTCTCTGTTTTATTTGTTCAACCCTTTTTTTTGACTTAAGAAATGTCTTGAAGTTCTTATAATTCGAGAAAATAAATCTAATATCATAAGAAATGCTGTTTGAAATATTTAAATTAATTTTTGATGTCCTAAATATTTCTGTCATCTCTTCGTATGAAATTGGCCCTCTGGGCCATCCATAGCCAAAACACACAACATCTATACCTCTTTTTCGCAATTGTTTAATAACCCATCTTCTGTAAGTACTGTTTTGTCCGACAAATGAAACATCATATTTGTATTCAACCTTTTCAAAATCTATATTAGTGGCATAGTCATGACAAGCAGGTGAACTAAATATTACATTTTGATATCCAATAAGTTTATACTTGGAAATTGCAAATTTATCCGTAGTTATACAATATGTAAAATGTGGAGCATAATATCGTGTGAAGCTCTCAAACCTCCACTGGTCATCCCAGAACCAATTGATTGTGATATACCTTTCTTTCAAATAGTCAAGTGTTTCAAAAGTAAATTCATCCCTCATTAAAATAAAAAGGATTATATCTGGCTTTATGCTGTCTGCATATCCAATAAGTTGTTTCTGCAATTTTTCTTTATCAAAAATGTAATCATCCCACCAGAATGGATAAACATCGTGACCAAGTTGTTTTAAAGCAGCAAACCAGCCACCACCAGCGTATTCAATGGTTTCACCTCGTTCTTTAATACCATAATCATAGTGCAGAAAAACAGGTATAATTTTCATTCTATCTTTTGCATAAATTTGTCAAAGGTATTCAAAATATACTTCATCTTTTCTTCTGTAATTCCTGGGTATACGCCAATCCAGAAAAGATTATTCATCACATAATCAGTGTTTTTTAAGTTCCCGATAGTTTTACGTATTATTCCCTGATAGGCTGGCTGCCTTAAAAGATTCCCACCAAAAAGCATCCTTGTTGCAATTTTATTATTTTCAAGGTAATTGACTATTTCTGATCGACTAAAAGGAGCATCTTTCTTTATCAAGAGTGGAAAACCAAACCATGCAGGTTCTGAATCTTTTTCCCATTGTGGAAGAACAAAATATTTCTCATATTTTTTGAAAAATTCAAAAAGTTTGCTGAAGTTTTTCCTTCGGGTTTTTATAAAACCTGGTAATTTTTCAAGTTGTGCAATTCCTATTGCTGCCTGCAGGTCAGTCATTTTTAAGTTGTATCCGATATGGGAATAAATATATTTATGATCATAACCATATGGTAATTTACCAAGTTTCCATGAAAATCTCTTTCCACAACTATTATCACATCCGGTCTCACACCAACAATCCCTTCCCCAGTCCCTAAAAGAAAGAATAATTTTTTTCAAAATTGGATTGTTGGTTAAAACTGCCCCACCCTCTCCTGTGGTTATATGATGCGCAGGATAGAAACTGCAGGTTGAAATATGACCAAAAGTACCTGTGTATTTTCCTTTGTATTTAGAGCCTAAACTATCGCAATTATCTTCAATAAACCAGAGTTTATATTTCTTTACTATTTTCATAATTTTGTCTAAATCTACTGGATTTCCAAGAGTATGGGCGATAAAAACTGCTTTTGTTTTTTTTGTTATTGCTTTTTCTATTTTTTCTACCTGAATATTGTAGTTTCCTAACTCTATGTCAATAAAAACAGGTACTAAATTATTTTGAATAATCGGATTCAATGTTGTTGGAAATCCACAGGCAGTCGTTATTACTTCATCACCTGGCTTCAATCTTTTCTCTTTCAATAAAGGTGAGGTTAATGCTGAAATAGCAAGAAGATTTGCAGAAGAACCTGAATTAGTAAGAATGCAATATTTTATTCCAAAAAATCTGGCTAACTTTTCTCCAAACTCCTTTGAATACCTGCCTTCTGTGAGCCAAAACTCAATAGATGCATCAACAAGATTTATCAATTCTTTCTCATCATAAACCCTGCCAGCATAGTTAATATAAGTTCTGCCGGGAAAAAATTTTTCCTCTTCAGAACTTTTAAAAAATCTTTTTACGTCCTGTAAAATCCTTCTTTTAATTTGCTGTGCTCTCATTTAATAAAATCATCCTCTGTAAATACTTCCTGATATGGAACAGGTAACTCTTTACCATAAATTTTATTTACCACATACTTTTCAATAAACTTTCTGTCTTCTCTCGACAATATCTCTAAGTGGTTCCTTGAAAAAATTTCCAAGAGATACATGAATATAAGGACATGGCATCACATCCCCATATTCTGTTATCGAAATCATTCTTTTAACTGCAATGCAACCAAGATCAAGCCCGTAGGCAGGCGTCAGGTGTGTAAAAACATTGTACTTTTTCTCTAATTCCCTCATATAATACATATCTTCTCTTGTGACAAGTACATCAAACTTACCTTCCCAATCACCAACAGGCTTTGCATAGCTTACAAAAACTCCAACACCCTTACTGTTAAAAAATTCGAGAAACTTAATAAATTCTTCACTCCACAGTCTCTGTTTTGTAACAACTGTCTGAATTATTACATTGAGCCCAGCATTTAATGCTGCATCAAGAGCTCTTAAACATCTTTCATGAGAACCAGGTTTACGCCTGAATTCATCATGTTCCACAGGATCAAGCCCATCAATACTCAATTGAATCTTGTCAACTCCTATCTTTTTAAGATGCTTTGCTTTTTCCCGGTCAAGAAACCAGCCATTTGTATCAGCAACTATCCAGAATTTTGAAGGATCAATTGCTTCAACAATCCTGTCAAAATCAGGAAAAACCAGTGGCTCACCACCAGTGATAACAATCTGGGCCAGCCCCATCTCGTCTGCCTGCCTCGAAAGTTCCTTTACATCTTTAGGAGTAAAGATTTTGTGTTTTCCTTTTTTCCGCAATCTCGTTATATCACAGTGCTGACAGTGAAAGTTGCATCTGTAATTGTATTGAAACTGAATTATTGCAATGCTTTCACCTTTTTTAACCTTTTCTTCATATTTCATAATTTTTTCGAATACATAGGGTTTTTCCTGCGCAAGCTTACTTCTTTTGATGGTTTCATCTTTATTAACCTGCCTTTCTTCAACCTTAACTTCTGTTTTACCCCATCTTATTAATTTTCTTGCTTTTTCCACTTTTTTCTCCTCTTATCTTTTCAAACAATTTTCGTTCAGTATTCTAATTTCAATCGTTCCTTTGAATTTCTCCGAAACCATTTTTGCAATTTCTTCTGAATAGCTGCCTGCCATTATTATTACTGCATCAACAGGATCTGAAATCAATTTTTGAGGTGAAACTATCGGGAGATGTGTAACAGGTGTAAATCTGCCCTGTTTGAAAGGTGCAGAGTCGATAACATACTTAATTTTATTCAACATTTTCAAAAATGAAAGTATCGCCAGTGCCTGATGCCCGGCTCCCCAGATTGCAACTTCTGTATCTG
>JAMWCC010000058.1 GCA_023818375.1 Candidatus Omnitrophota bacterium
GCAAGTAAACCAGAATTTTAAAAAATATTATAATCCTTTCTTCTCAAAATCCCAATTGGGCCACGCTCTCAATGCTTCTTGCATAACTTCTTTGAGGGGAACTTTTTTTTCGGTAGCAATCTTTTTACAATCTTCATATTCTGGCATTAAATTGACAACTTCACCTGCAAAATATCCAACCTTTACCCTTATTTCACCAAATTTAGTTTTGACTTTTTTTTGTAATCTTTTCAATAAAATTCTTTCTTCTTCTCTGTATCTAATACCAAGAGTAGTTGTTTCTTTGAAAATTATCTCAAAAATTTTTTCCTTATCAATTGGTCTACACAAAATTCGAATCCAGAAAATTGGTCTTGTTTTCTTAGTAATGCCAGGAAAGAAACAAACCTCAAAAGCTCCAACCTGATAGAGTTTTTCCAATAAATAATCAAAGATTATAGGGTTCATATCGTCAACTGAGGTTTCAATTACACATACAGTATCTTTAAGACCTTTTAATTCCTTACCATATATAAACTGCAATGTATTTGGTAGCTCAGTCTGGTAAGATCCAGTTCCATAAGAATAACCTTCAGGAATAACAATTGGTGTATCGTCGTAAGAGTCGGTTATAGCCTTTATAATCGCGATACCTGTTGGTGTCGTAATTTCAAAAGGAATATTACGAATGATTACAGGAATTCCCTTCATCATCTCAGCTGTTGCCGGAGCAGCATTTGAAATTCCTATAGGTGTGGAAACTATTTTTTTTATTCCAAGAAGATCTAAAGCAAGTACTGAAAAAGAAACTTCGATAAGGGCATCTGTTTGACCAATTGCATGAAAATGTACATTTTTCACATCTTCTCTGTGGACAATACTTTCTGCTTCTGCAAGAATATTGAACACACGGATAATTCTTTGTTTAACTTCTTCAGCAAGCTTGCTATTTTCAAAAATTGATAGAATTTCAGGATAGGTTCTTTCCCTTTCTTTCTCTTTAACATGTACCAGAAATTGATTTGCTTTTATTCCATGAAAATTATCAACTTGTTTTGTTTTTTGAATTATTTCTATTTCGTAAGCTGATGGAAAACTTACTTTGTTAAGCTGCTTTTTAACTTCTTGTGTATCAACACACCCTGCAAGCGCGGCACATATCATATCTCCCGCGCAGCCGTTTCTAATATCAAAAAAACCAATCATTTTTCCTGATAAATCTGAGCAATTGAATTTTTAACGAAATCTACTTTTACGTTTTCTGCAATCTTCAGTGTTACAATCTTTCCTTTTATCTCTTCTACAGTAGCAATAATACCACCTATTGTTATTACGCGATCCCCTCTTTTCAGGTTATCAAGCATCTCCCTGCGCTGTTTTTCCTTTTTTTGCTGTGGAAGAATCAAGAGAAAATAAAAAATCAAAAAGATTATCAAAAGAGGCAAGAGCGCCTGAAATATAGAGGCTCCTTGTGCGCTATTAGGCATTTTTCTCCTTTCGTTTGTATTTTGTTAAAAAATCTTTTTTAAATTGAGCAAATGCTTTTTTGTTTATGGCTTCGCGTATTTTTTCCATCAATTTTGCCATAAAATAAAGGTTATGATACGAATTTAAACGCATTCCAAGCATTTCTTTTGCATTGAAAAGATGCCGTATATAAGCCCTGGTATATGTCCTACATACAAAACAATCACATTCTGGATCAAGAGGAATCTGTTGCTCTTTACACGATGCTGCTTTGATATTGAATTTTCCCGACCAACTAATTGTGGTTCCATTCCTTGCTATCCGTGTCGGCATAGCACAATCGAAAAAATCAACTCCAAGCTCAACTGTTTCTACAATTTGATCTGGCATTCCAACTCCCATTAAATAAACAACCTTTTTCCCAATACTTCTACAAATGCTATTTACTACTTCAATAGTTTTTTCCCATGGTTCTCCAATGCTCAAACCACCTATGCCATATCCCTCAAATGAGATCTTCTCAAGTTCTTCAAAACAGTATTTTCTAAGCCCTATATCAACACCACCCTGAATAATACCCCAAAGTTGTTGGCGAGGGTTTGTATGTACAAGTTTAGATCTTTTTGCCCATGATACGGTTCTATGAACTCCTAAATTTACCTCCTTTAAATTATCCCAGATTTTTGGACAATAATCAAGACACATTATTACATCTGCTCCTATGCTATTTTGTATTTCCATTACTTTCTCGGGTGTAAAATAATGCGTAATTCCACTTTCAGGATCCTTTAAAATGATCCCGTTTTCATCGGCATGTGAATCAGGTAGACTGAAAATTTGAAAACCCCCGCTATCGCTCACAACCATGCCATTCCATCTCATGAAATTATGTATGCCACCGGATTTCTTCAAAATCTCTAAACCTGGTCTTTTGAATAGATGATAAGCATTTAGTATAATAGCACCAAACCCCATATCCATTACTTCCTGGGAGGTCAAAAGCCGGATACTTGCGCAAGTAGCTACAGGCATAAAACATGGGGTTTCAACTTTTCCTTTTGGGTAACTGAAAACTCCTGTCCTTGCATAATCGTCTGAATTAGTAATCTCAAAGGAAAACATGCTTTTTATTTTAGCACAGATGGGAGATATTAGATAATTAACATCGCATCTCCATAGGAATAAAAGTTGTATCTGTGGTTGACCGCCTCATTGTATGCCTTTTGTATTAAATTGGTTCCACCAAAGGCACAAACCATGTATAGGTGTGTCGAACCAGGAAGATGAAAATTGGTAATCATTTTGTCTATACAATGGAAACGGTACCCGGGTTCGATAAAAAGATTAGTATATCCCTTCTTTGCAACAACCTTTTCTTTTTCAAACGCACTTTCAATCGCTCTTACTGTGCCTGTCCCAACAGCACAAATCTTTCTTCTTGTTTCCATGGCATTATTAATGATTCTGGCTGTTTCATCAGGTATTTCAAAAAATTCTGATGGCACGTTTTGTCTTTTATCTCCAATTAATTTAAAAGACGCCCAACCAATATGAAGTGTGAGAAAAACTATTGTGATACCTTTTTCCTTCAGTTGGTTCAAAAGTTCTGTCGTAAAATGCAATCCAGCAGTGGGAGCCGCAATTGAACCAATCTTTTCAGCATATACAGTCTGATAATCAAAATTGTCCTTTTCGTCAGGAAGTCTTTTTAAGTAAGGGGGTATAGGCATTTTCCCAATTTTAAATAGATCGTCTTGTTCTGCATCAAATCTTACAATCCAGGAACCATCTTCATTTCTTTTAAGCACAACAGCTGAGATTTTTTCAAATACCATTTGTGTGCCTTCTCTTACCCTACCACGAATTAGTACCAACCATAAACCTGGTTCTTTCTTTTCCAATAGCAATAACTCAACTGCACCACCGGTTGATTTTCTTCCAAATAACCTAGCGGGTATTACTTTGGTATTATTCAAAACCAGCACCTCACCTTCATTAAGAAAATCAATGACATCTCTAAATTTGAGATGTTTTATTTCGTTTTTTTCTCTATCAACAACCATTAATCTGGCATTTTCTCTTTTTTCAGGAGGTCTGGTTGCTATTAATTCCTTTGGAAGATGATAACTAAAAACTTTTTTACTCATGGCTTATAAAAAACAAAAATTCTCGGGTGGGTATAAATCATGTCATGAATTGTCCAGCCTTGGTCATAATTTATCCTACCTATGCAAGGAGATTTTTCAAAGTATTGTTTTAAAATGAAACCGTAACTTTGAAATTTCTGAATTTTCTCATTCATAAGCTTATTCCTATTACCCGAGGTGAGAAAATACTGAAGCTCACCGATTACCAAAAAGCTTCCTGAATTTACTTGTACAACTTTATCTTCCTCAACCACATTTATCTTATATTTTACCTGATTTACTGGTGGAACCTCAAAGATCCATGGATCTTTTGTAAAGATTACATTTGAATTCTCTGGCACACTAGTATCAAAAAATTCCGCAGCAATAATTCTGATATCCTTTTTACTCATCAGAATTGAGTAAGCAGCTGTTTTCGATACCATACCTAACAGAAAAATGAGTGATATCGAAATTAAAAGAAACTTCACATTTTTGTTTCTTATTCTGAAAAATTCTTCAAAAATACAACCAACGCTCAAGCACAAAAACGGCAAAATCAAAAGATAGTACCTGGCATATTTGAAACCACCGGATGCCATGAGGGGAACCATTGATAATACAATACTGGAAAGAATCAGTCTATCTAATAGATTTCTCCTTCGCATCTGAAAAAAAATTGAAATAAGAAAGATAGGGGAAATCAGAAATGAACCAGCCCACAACCCGCCAGTAGCATCAGCAAAGAATTTTATGAAATTAAAAAAAATATTTGAGCTTATACCCCTGCAACCTGCCTGATACAGAATATCCCTTTTAAACTCACTGAAAGAAAGTAAAGAATAAGGCGTTGTAATAAAAAAAGCCAGAAGAAAAATCAAAAACGAAAGAAAAAAATATTGAAAAAGTTTTTTCCTTGAATCTTGAAATAGTTCTTTATAAAAAAATGGCAATATGAAAATAATGATACCACCTGGATACTTTGTACCACAGGCAACTCCAGCAGAAAAAGCAGCTAGGACAAAAAGATACTTTTTCTTTTTCATCAAAAAAAGTATTGAAAAAAAGAGAGAAACAATAATCCAGAAAACCATAGGAATATCAACAGTCATATAATGGCTATTGATAATATACAAAGGTGAAAGGCCTAAACAGGCAGCAGCAAATATCCCGCCTTTCTTACCGCACAAACACGTTGCTATAAAAATAAAAAATGTAAGAGCAGCAATAGCCATCATTACGGTAAGCATCCTGCCAGCAAGATATATCTTTGACATCTCTTCAGGGTGTTCAAAATAATAACCTATATCGGATTTTAAAGTAATAAGATTAAGAGATGAAAGAATCTTCAAAGTTATTGCCACAAGGTATATCTGGGCAGAAGGATATTCAAAAAAATGCGGATTAAAATCAAATTTTTCCACAGACATACTCGCTATACTTTTCAGAATATTTTGTTCATCTGGATGAAAAGATCTAATGGGATTGAAAATAGAACGGGGTAATTTCTGGTCTTGCTTCTCTTTAGAAATCTGCCAGGCATTTTTTATATATTCCTCAGAAACATCATTGAAAGATACTGAAAATTTTTTTATTTCGTTTCCAGGAAGTCCCCATTTTATGCCCATTAAACAAAAAAATGCCGCAAAAAATATAATTACAATTGCAATAATTGAATGAAATTTCATCTTCCAAACCTTATTTTAATAAGATCTACAAAACACTCCAATGAGTCACTGAAAAATCTCACAGTTGAGCTGGGATCATTTGCCCATCTTACTCCAACTTCTTTAATCCTATAACCCTTCATATAAGCCTTGTAAATTATCTCAACATCGAAAATAAATCTCTTGTGAATAAGGGTAGAAAATAAATCCTTTGCAATTTCTCCTTTAAACATCTTAAAACCACACTGGGTATCTGAAAAAGGCAACTTCAAAACTACCTTGACAAGTTTTAAAAAGATCATTCCAGAAATTCTTCTGTGTAATGGCTGTTTTTTTGTAATCATTGAATTTTCAGTTCTTCTGGAACCTATTACTATATCGTATCCCTGTTGAATAAAGGGTAAAAGTTTTTCCAACTCTGATATTGGAGTAGAAAGATCAGCATCTGAAAAAAGAATAAGTTGACCGCTTGAAGCCATGACACCCCGTTTTACAGCTTCACCTTTGCCCATATTTGTGTTGTAAGAAATAAGCTTTACCAAAGGAATCTTTTCGATAACTTTTTTTACAACTGACGCAGTTAGATCGGTACTTCCGTCATCAACAACTATAATCTCAAATTTTATGGTGGTATTTTTTAGAAATTTATAAATCTGGTCAAGAGTTTTTTCTATTCTTTTTTCTTCGTTGTAAGCAGGAATTACAATGGACAAATCAATTTTTTCCATTTTTTTCTCAGCGTCAGAAAATAGAGTTTAATATATGGTAAGGTTTTCGATAATTTGAATTTTGATTTTCCTTTTTTTCTTCCATACCACTTTGTAGGAACATCACAAATTTTATAATTGCCAAAATAGAATTTGAGCGCTGCTTCCATTGAAACAGCAAAACCTTTTTCTTTTAATGGTATTTTTTGAAGTACATTCCGCCTGTAAAGTTTAAAAGCATTTGATATATCCCTGGTTGGTATGCCAGAAAGATGATAAAGAGAAAGACAAACAAATCTTGAAAAAAAACCTTGAAGAAAAGGTCCACCAGATTTTTTCCCACCTTTCATATAACGACACCCGCATACAAGATCATATCCTTGTTTTGATTTTTCAAGCATAATAGGAATTGTCTTTGGATCATCACACCCATCAGCCATAACCGGAAGAACAAATTGACCTTTTGCCTGGCTAAAACCTGTTTTTAATGCATTAGCAAACCCTGGTTCATCTAAATTTTTCACAAGTTTCACAGCGGGATTGTTTTTGAATGTTTCATTTACAATTTCTGCGGTACGATCGGTTGAGTGGTCGTCAACAACGATAATTTCTGTATGATCAATATCAATGTGCAATAACAGATTATCTATTGTGGTGGAAATATTGTCTTGTTCATTCCTTGCCGGTATAACAATGCTCAAATAGATGTTCTCATTCATACAAGATTTTTATTTTGAAGTTCCTTTAATGCTTTATCAAAATCATCCCTTGCATCAACATCTAAACACCACTGTACTAGTTTGGCCATTCCAAGTTCAAGTGAAATTTCAGGTTTAAAACCCAGTAACTTTTTTATCTTTTCTACATTTGCGAAGCAGTGTCTTACATCCCCTTTTCTGAATTTGTATGTAATAAGTGGTTTAATACTTTTGTTCATCAAGGTAATCAGAATTTCTGCTACCTTAAGAATACTAACTGGCTTTCCAGTACCAACATTGAATATTTCATAGTTTGCCTTATCTTTTTCAAGCGCGAGAACACAAGCCCTAACAACATCTTCAACAAATATAAAATCTCTCGTTTGATAACCGTCTTCAAATATCACAGGCGGATTGTTATTCTTTAGTCTGCTTATAAATATTGCAGTTACCCCTGTGTAAGGATTTGAAAGAGATTGGCGTGGTCCGTAGACATTAAAAAACCTTAGCGAAACAACAGGAATGCCATATGTTTTACCAATGAGAAGACTCATTTCCTCCTGTTCTTTTTTGGTGATAGCATATATTGAATTCGCGTCGAGGAAGCAATCTTCGTCCGTTGGCATAGGAGTTGACATTGTTTTACATGACGGACATTTTATTTCCCAGTAGGAACGTTTTTTTACAATCTTTCCTTCTTTTAGATTCCTTAATTCAGGTTTAAAAACACCGCATTTTTTGCATTTTGATAATCCTTCCCCATAACTGCTCATAGAAGCTGCAACAATAAGTTTTTTCACCCTGTGCTTGCAATTTACAAGAATATCAAGAAGGTTAGCTGTACCGTTAATATTTACATCTACATATCTTGAAATCTGATATTGGGATTGTCCAACTCCAACCGCCGCAGCAAAATGAAAAATAAAATCACTTTCCAGCACGGCATCTTTTAGTCTGGTATAATCTCTGAGGTCACCTTTAATAAAGTTTGCTTTCTTATTTAAATAATCTGGTATCATACTATTTGAATGAACTTGAACATCAAGATTATCAAACAAGGTTACTCTGTAATTTTTTACCAGCTCGTCGCACAAATGGCTGCCGATAAATCCTGCTCCCCCCGTAATCAAAACTTTTTGCATTTTTAATCCCTTAAATAAAAAGTTATTGTTTTTCTCAGTCCATCCTCAAGATTAACAGAGGGTGTCCATCCGAGAATTTTTTTTGCAAGCTCTATGTCAGGTCTTCTCTGTCTGGGATCATCAGGAAGTGCCTCTTTGAATTCAAATGGTAATTCCAACCCTGTAATTTTATTAACTAATTCTGCTAGTTCTATTATAGTAAACTCACTCGGATTGCCAATATTAACAGGCATATGATAATCTGTTTCAACGATCAATAACAACCCTTTTATTAAATCATCAATATAACAAAAGCTTCTAGTTTGTTTTCCATCTCCATATATTGTTAATGGCCTCTTATGAATTGCCTGTGAAACAAAATTGGGAATAACCCTTCCATCATCAAGCCTCATTCTTGGACCATATGTATTAAAAATCCTTGCAATGTATGTTTTGATTTTGTGAACCCTGTGATATGCCATAATTAGCGCCTCTGCGTATCTCTTTCCCTCATCATACATTGATCTTGGACCAATAGGATTCACGTTGCCCCAGTAATCTTCCTTTTGTGGATTAACAAGAGGGTCTCCATAAACCTCTGAGGTTGAGGTGAAAAGAAATTTTGCATTCATCTTCAAAGCGAGATTTAGACATTTTTCTGTACCAATTGAATTTACTCTTAGGGTTTCTATTGGAAAACGTACATAATCCTTAGGGGATGCAGGACTAGCCAGGTGAAAAATTATTTCAAAATTAAAAGGAATTTTTGTCATATCAAAATCTATTAGGTCGGCTTCTATAAAATAAAAACTATCATTTCCTAACAGATGCTCAATGTTTTTGCGCGATCCAGTAATAAGATTATCTAAGCAAAATACTTTATCTCCTCTGTTTATTAATGCGTCACAAAGATGGCTACCAATAAAGCCTGCCCCACCAGTGATAAGAACATTCATAATCCTCCTGGTTTTTTACCAATACCACAACATATGAATCCAATCTCCTTAAGCTTTTCAAGATTCAAAAAATTTCTCCCATCTATAATGTAAGGGGTTTTCATCAATTTATGGATTCTTTTAAAGTTTAACCTTTTAAATTCTTCCCATTCAGTTGCAAATATCAGTAAATGAGAGTTCTCAGCAACATCGTAAGCATTTTTTCCGTATTCTATGTTGGGAAGAATTTTTTTTGTATTTTCCATCGCCTTTGGATCATAACATTTTATCAAACAACCTTCTTGAAAAAACAATTTTATAATTTCTATTGCTGGACTTTCCCTGATATCATCGGTCTCTGGTTTAAAAGAAAGCCCAAGAACACCAATATTTTTGTCCTTTAGATTCCACAGAAATTCTCTTGCTTTCTTAACCACAATTTTTCTTTGTTCCGTATTTATCTTTTCTACTTCTTTAAGTATATCAAGGTCGCATCCAAGTTCTTCTGCGATTGAAATAAATGCTCTGATATCTTTAGGAAAGCAGGAACCACCATATCCTATACCGGCTTTCAAAAAATCTTTACCTATCCTTTTATCCGCACCCATACCCTGTGCAATCTTTTCAATATCAGCCCCAACCTTATCACATATACGGGAAATTGCATTAATATAAGAAATCTTCATCGCAAGAAATGAATTTGAAGCATGCTTGATAATTTCTGCACTTTTTATATCTGTAAAAATCATCGGTGCATTCAATGGTTTATAAAGCTGCTTAAAAATTTTTTTAGCTCTTTCATTTTCGACTCCGACCACAATTCTATCAGGATAGAAAAAATCTCGTATTGCACTTCCTTCCTTTAGAAATTCTGGATTTGCTGCAACGTCAAAATCGATACCTGTTGGGGCTATAAGTTCAATGGTTCTTTTTACCCACTGCCCTGTTAATACAGGTACAGTGCTTTTTTCCACAATCAACCTATAATAATTTTTTTTGCTGGATTTCTTGTCTTTCATTTTTTTTAACGCATTAGCTATTTGTATTGATGCCTGTTCAACAAAGGAAAGATCCGCTTTCCCATCAGGATTGGATGGAGTACCAACACAGATAAAAATTATTTCGCTTGCACTAACAACATCTTCAATTGAATGTGTAAAAAATAATTTTTTCTTCTCTTTTTGTATTTTTACAATTTCACTTAAACCAGGTTCATAGAAAGGAATAATATTTTTTTTAAGCTTTTCAATTTTCTCAAAATCGCTATCAAAACAACTAACTATATTACCTAATTTCGCAAAACAAGCTCCTGTTACCAATCCAACATGTCCTGTGCCGATAATACCAATTGTCTTCATCTATTTTCTTTCACCCACTCAACCAGCCTTTTAATCCCCTCTTGTTTATTAATTTTTGGTCTCCAGTCTATCAACATTTCTAATCTTTTGTTATTGCTTATAAAAACTTTTTGATCGCCAGGCCGCCAACTCTCAAAACGATACTCTATTTTTCTACCTAACAAGTATTCTAGGTAGTCTATTAGCTCAAGAAGTGAAAAGGTATTTTTCATACCACCGCCAACATTGAAAATCTTACCGGCACATCTATCTTTATTCTCTAAAATTTTTAAATAAGCGTCTATCAAATCATCGACATGGAGAATATCTCTTACTTGCTTTCCATCACCATAGATTGTAATTTTTTTACCGTCCAGTGCTTTTTTTACAAAGTGGACTACCCAACCCTGATCCACATTCCCGTGTTGATACTGTCCATATATACACGATTGTCTGAATACGACCGTGTTCATATTATAAATTCTCGAAAAATCCCTCACATATTGATCTCCAGCACCTTTTGAACATCCATACGGAGAATGAAAATCCAGTGTTTCACTTTCATCAATGCCACCTATTCTATCAACAAGAGTATATCTGGTTTTAAGTTGTCTTACTTTCAAATGAGAAAGACTCCCATAAACCTTGTTCGTTGATGCATATAAAAACAGGGCATCCTTTACATTTTTCCTGCAAGCTTCAAGAAGATATAAAGTTCCCATCGCGTTTATTTCAAAATCTTCTACAGGATTTTTGATAGAACTCGTTACAGCCACCTGGGCCGCTAGATGAAAAACGCAATCAATACCTTTTGTTACTTTTCTTAATAATCTATAATCCCTGATATCACCATTTATAAACTTTAAGTTTTCAAAATTTCTGCTAAGAAGAAATTTCAGATTTATTTCAGAACCTGCACGAGAAAGATTATCAAGTATAATAACGACGTTCTTTTTATCCTGTAAAAGTCTTAAAGCAAGGTTCGTACCAATAAATCCCGCGCCACCAGTGATGAGAATTTTTTTCATATTTTTCCCTTAAAATATTATTATATCCTCATCCTTGCTTAGATAGGAAATCTTTTTCTGGCTACAACAATCATTGAATCGTGATAATGGAAAATTTTTAAAAATAGTTGTGAGAGAAAAATTACTATTGATTTAAATGAAAATGATATAAAAAAAGAAGGAATGTCGTTTATTTTAATAATATGTAATGCTTCAAAACCGTTTGAGGAAAGAAGTTTTTTTATTGAATCAGGTGTAAAATGAAAAACTTGAGCAGGTATATGGAGCATGCTTTTTGATTTCCGGGTAAATCTGAAAAGATTCGCCAATCTGAAAAAAATTTGTGGATGATAAGGTGTTTTTATAACTAGCAACCCGGTATCCTTTAATATTATGCGAATTTCTCTAAGGTATGATGCTGGATTTCGCAAATGAGCAATAACATCAAAAAGTGTTATTATGTCAAAACTTGAAGGTGCATATCCGGCATTATTAAGACTACAACATGACACCTCCAATTTTTTATCTTTACAATACTTATAGGCAAAAAATGAGGTATCAATACCGATGACTTTATAACCTTTTTCTTTCATGATTTCCAGTAACAAGCCGGTACCACAACCAATATCCAGAACTCTTCCAGGTTTTATATCAAATAGTATTTCAATCCGCCTTAGGAGTTTTTTTAAATACCTTTTCCTTTTATATCTGCATCTTATGTACCACTGACTGAAGTAAGATTCATTATAAAGATTAACATCCTGAAAAACCGGACAGAAAACCACTTTGCAATCTTTACATTCAAATGCTAAATAACAATCTTCTTTCCATAATAAGCGCAATTTTTTACTATCACACAAAAAACAGGATTGAATTAAAACCTGTTTTTTATTAATGTCCATATTGCAACAAGTCCGTCTTTCCACCTTATTTTTTTTCCTTCCTTTTTTGTTCTAGGATTATATTTTATTGGAACCTCCACTATTTTAATTCCTTTTTTCGCTATCTTTGCTGTTATCTCAGGACAAAATTCAAACCCCTTACAACGGAGATTAATCGACTTTATAATATTGCTTCTGAACATCTTGTAGCATGTAGGTTCATCTGTAATTGAAGTACCATAAAGAATATTGGTCAAAAAGGATAGAAATTTTCCACCAATATAAAAAGAAAAAGAGGATTTCGGATTTTTACCTAATATTCTTGAACCATAAACAACATCTGCTTTACCCTCCTCAATTAATTTCAATAATTTCAAAAAATCCATTGGATCGTATTCTAGATCTGCGTCCTGAATAACAACAACATCCCCTGTAATTTCAGGGATGGCTTTTCTAATTGCATATCCTTTTCCTTTATTTTGGGGTTGAAACAATACCTTAATATTGTTTTTCTCTTCGGCAAGCTTTTTAAGAATATCTCTTGTTCCATCCGTACTTCCATCATCAACTATGATAATTTCTTTTTCTAAAGGAACATCAAGAACCTTATCCACCAGAGATTTTATTGTTGATTTTTCGTTATAAACAGGAATGATAATAGATAGTTTCATGTTTTTAGATTAAATTTTAACATATCCATCAAGGTTATAAATCCACTGGATGCAAGCATAATGACAAAGGGTTCTATACCAACCCTGTATCTTATAGAAGCAAGAAAAATCATATGAAAAACTGTAAAAAATATGATTATCCAGAGTAAAAACATGGCGTGCCGGTTATGTCTGCTGGTTAGTATTCCAACAATGAAAAAAGGTAAAAGAATGCCGAAACTAAAAACACTTATAAGACGGTATAGATTGCCTCTATAATCTGCCGCATTCGGTACAATGTTCCAAAACCTCAAAAATTTTTTACCTAAAAGCTTAACGAATCTAACTGGATCTTTTTTAATACATTCAACTGTAAGACGATAAAAAATTCTATCCCGGCTGGTTTCTTCAATCTGCCAGATACCTTCAGGAAAATATCTGCATGGTCCACCCTCTGAATATGGATTATTACCTTCCCAAAAAACCGCACCCCCCATAGTAGTACCTGGAACAAATTTACCAATAGCTACATAGTTTCTTATAATCCAGGGTGTTAAAATCAAAATAAACCCCAGGCAGGCATAAACTATTTTTTTTATTTTTAAGTTCAACATATCTTTTGAAAACAACACAAAAATTAAACAAAACGGAAAAAAAAGTTCCATTGTAGGTCTGCACAAACCTGCAAAACCATTTACAGTACCTGCTAAAAACCCATAGTTTGACGATGTATCTTTTTGTGAGAGATTAACGATTGTTAAAACAGACATCACAACAAGAAAGATGAAAAGGGTTTCTGTTAACAAAAATCCTGTATAGAAAATGAAAAATGGATAAACAGCAGAAATAAAACCTGAAAATATTGCAACCTTTTCATTAAAAATTTTTTTTGAAAGAATATAAATAAAAATGCATGTCAATGCTCCAATTAGTGCCTGTACAATCCTAATTCCCAAAATCCCAGCACCTATTTTTACAGCAACGGCAAGGAATAACGGATAAAGAGGTGGTCTGTAAGCCTTCAATGTTTCAGCAACCATAAGTCCTTTCCCTGAAATAAAATTATCTACCATTTTCCAGTATTCATGTTCGTCATCAAAATAGAATTTTTGTTCAAGAGAAAGAATAAAAATTATTCTGAGTATTAACGCAGTTAAGAAAACAAATAAAACTATTTTCCAAAAACTTTTGCTCGCCATAGCTTTAGCTTGAAAATCAAAAAGGAATTATGTCCATAAATACCTATCCTTGGCAGGGAATACAAATCAATTTTGCCTTTCAGGTTTGTAATAACTGCTCCTCGATAACCAGCATTTTTTACCATTTCCCTTATTTTTTCATTCTGCTTCCCATATGGATAGCAGAAGAAATCAATCTTTCTTCCTATATTTTTTTGAATAAATTTTTTCGATTCAAGAATTTCATTCCAGGCATCTTTTCTATCAAGAGTTGTAAGATCAGGATGTGTTAGTGTATGCGAGCCAAAATCAATATTTGAATGTAACATCTCATGAACTTCTTTCCACCTTAAGTACCTGTCTTTTTTTCTATCCACGTAGTTTTTTGGCAATTTTTCAGTCCCAATAAAATGGGCGGTTAAAAATATTATTGGTCTAAGTTTGTATTTTTTTATAATAGGAAATGCAAACAAAAAATTATCAGCAAAACCATCATCAAAACTTATACAAAAGTTTTTGTTACGTTGGTTTAATTCTTCTACGTATTGATAAAGAGAAACTGGTTTAAATCCCTTTTCAAGAAGATATTTGATATGTTTTTCAAACATTTCAGGGTCGACAGTCAACGCATCTTTATACCATGGATTAATCCTGTGATATGCAAGAATCATCTATTTCAACCTTTTAAATCTGTAATGAATTATCAACCAGATCATTTTCATTCCTAATAAAAATGCCTTCCAGAAGTTTCCAGTTACAGAGGATCTACCTACCCTTGGTTTATAGTTTACAGGTATTTCGATAAACTTAATGTTATGTTTGGCAACAATAATTGTTAACTCAGGGCCAAAATGTTGGGTGCCAACTGTAAAATATTTTTTTATTTTTTGATAAAGACTCCTTTTAATCAATCTCATAGTACAACCAACATCTGTAAGGGTTGTAGTGTTGTAAAGAAACTCAAGAAGTTTTGCCACAGCCCAGTTTCCCCATTTTAGAAAAGCACCCATGTTTGCACCCTGCCATATCAATTCTCTGGTTGTTCTTGTTCCAAGTACATAGTCAAAGTCATCAGAATATGCAAGTAACTTAATTACATCTTGCCCTGAAAATGTTCCATCTGGTTCTGAAATAATCAATAAATCCCCGGTTGATTCTTCAAGACCTTTCCAAATTGCATATCCATAACCCTGCCTTTTCTCATAAACGAGCTTTGCATTTGTTTTTTTGACTTCCTCGTCTGTTCCAGTAACAGCATTATTATTAACAACAATTATTTCGTCAACAAATCCAGAGGAAAAAAAATCCTCTATAGCGTTCTTAATTGAATCCTTCTCATTGTATGTAGGAAAAATCACACTTACTTTTTTATTTTTCCACATTTTTCTATTATAAATTGTAATATAAGGATCTGGAATCAAGAAATCCCTTACAGAAAAACTGGTTCTTTTGAAGGAAATCCCGACAAAGACACAATTTTCTTAAATTCAATAATTCTATCATAACTTTTAAAAAAATCGTTCAATATTGTCTTATCCAAGCCCTGTATTTCATATTCACTTGTTATAAAATAATCCTAAAGCTTCCAGAAATCCATTATTTCAATTC
>JAMWCC010000025.1 GCA_023818375.1 Candidatus Omnitrophota bacterium
ATCACCAAATCCATTGTCTCTCAATATCTTTGATAGCTTTTTCTACCCCAATTTTCAAAGAACTACCAACCTCATTCTAAACCCAAAATTTCATCCTGTCAAGGGATAAAATTGGTATCTTTCATCCAATTAAAATTGCCACAAATGAAAGTGAAGGCATACCTTTTATCTTTACCTTCCAACCTTTTATCTCAACACATTCAGGCACAGTACCTTTGATATTCAAAACCTTCATCTTTGAATTTCTGGCAACATCAAGGTTTTTCATTTCAACAATCACATCCCCTGATTTTTTCGCATCGTCAGAAAGGTTTGTAACAAGCAGTAAGCATTTTCCCTGGTCTGATTGCCATAAGCTCGGGAAAAGCCAGTATTCATTGCAACTGACTGCATCTGTTGGAGAATATGCAGGATTATGAAGCTTCACAATGTTTCCTGGTAAACTCAGCATTGCATCCCACAATGGCTTTATGTAAGCAACTGCATCCTTAAAAGCAACCCCTGGCTCCAACACTGGATGCCCAGTCATACCAAAAGCACTGCACAAAGCTGCTGCTTTTTTACCCGAAAATTCTGCCCTGTCTTTCAGATTTCCACTTATAAGATGTGCTCCTGAACAATCAAAACATGCAAAATAGGCAGTGCTTTCAGGCACAGTCAAAAGCTCGTCATGTCTTATTGAAAGTTCCCCACAGAGAGCAACATCAATACAGCTTTGAGTTAAAGCAAAAGGAAATCCAGTATGTCCGATTATTGCACCATACTTACCAACCCTTTTTCTCATTGCCTTTAAATACATAAAATAGGCATACGCTGACCAGTGAAGTAAACTTGTTTTTGTAAAACCCATGGCATGTGGTGAGTTCCAGTCAGGATACAATCCATCCCAGTCTTTTTGCAGGTAATCTTCAAACCATGTCTGGTACATCTGATATTGCTCACATCCCCTGATATAGGTGAGAACACGCATACCACGCTGGTGGCATCTATCAACAAATGACTTAAACCACTTTGGATCTTTAACAACATAATCCGCAGGCGGCTCGCAGTTTGTTCCAGGATTTCTCATCCAAAACTGATGAATAATCATCACGTTTGCTCCTAAGTCTGCTGCTTCATCAACCCTTTTGATATCAGGATTTCCTTTGAATAACTGCGGACTCTGGCAGGCAACCTGTTTTATTGGCATCACAACCCAGGGCCAGTCTTTCCCTATCTGGGCGTAGGGGTACATGCAATGTGCAACCCTGCAACCAAGTACATTGTTTCTTAATGCAACATCTGTGGTCTTCTCATTTTCTGTTTTTGCGGTTAGAAAAATTATCCCCCATTTGTTTCTGTATCTTATTGCTTTAGATACCATCATCTGAATTCCTTGCAGAATATACCACTGTAGGGTCCATTTATTTGCCTGTTTTCCTCCAAAACTCATTGTGAACTGTTTTGGTGCATCATTGAAAGCAATCCATTCATCAAGGACAAATTCAATCTTGTTGCTGAAAAATTTTGTGTTTTCCCAGCCGAGGTCTATTGAAGCAAGAGGCCACAGTTCTTTCTGACAGGAAATTTCACTAAGTGGCTTGTAAAGGTCCATTCCATAAAAGACATGGGTTGTTGAGTAATCTCTCTTATACCATGGGTCTCTTGTAAAATATCCCCACCTTGCTGATTTTGCAGACGAAACATCGAGAAAGATATTCATTGAAATCTCGCTCAGGCTAAAACTTGTGTTATCTTTTGTATCAAAGATTTGCTCGCAAAACACAGCACCCTCTGGATGGACTTCAAACGTCTGACTTATTTTTACAAGTCCTCTTGCAATTGTTGCCTCATTTTTGATTATAATCCTATCATCATCAACTGATTCAACAGTTAATTTGGACATTGTCTCAGAAAGTTTATAGCTAATGCCATCAATCACAAATTTCAGCCCGCAAATGGTGTCGTTTTCAGAAAGCAAACTGTGAGTTTCCTTTATGTTCTTACAGGCAAATTCAACAATCTCTCCACCTTTATCTGCATCCCAGGTAATCTTTCCAGTACAGGTCTCAACTGAAATCTTACTTCCCTTTCTTCTAAGTTTCAGCATGTTAAACTCCTTTTTTCTGATTTTTATAGATTTTGATGATACACCATAAATTTATGTCTGTCCAGATATGGGGTACAATAATTCTATGAAAGAAAAAGCAATTGTTTTTGATTTTGATGGACCACTTGTTGGAAGTGGTCAGGATAAGGCAGTTCATATACTTTTTTCAGCATTTGTTGCCTGCTGGGATACTTGCTTCAGAAAATTTTTGCATCCTGAGAATCTTGAAATGGATCTTGATAGAATGATCAAAGGCCTGGTTAACTATCCTGGAGCACCAAGGTTTCAGCAACTTTCAGCAATAGTCAGCTGCATTGTAAGAGATGTTCCTGAAGCATTCAGAGACCCTGCTGAACTTGGAATAGACGAAAATTTCCAAACAGAGTACCAGAGGCTTAAAGAAAGGTATAACCACTTTTATTCTTCCCTTAACCAGGCTGCAGCAAAACTCTATTGGAAACCACTTGAAGGAGTGAAGCAGGTTATTGAAGAACTTGCAGAAGATTATGATTTGTATGTTGCATCTGGCATAATCCAGGAAATTCTTGAAAAAGATTTTGAGCACCATGGCTTTGATAAAAAGATGTTTTCTGGAGTTTTTGGAAGTAATCCTGAAGGTGATATTGACAAAGCTAAAATACTTGAAAGAATAAAAGGGAAGGGCTACAGGGATGTTTTGTTTATAGGCGACTCAAAAAAAGATTTTGAATACGCAAGAAAGGCAGGAGTCAAATTTTACAGGGTCAAGGAAAAAAAGGATTACAAAAAACTGATGAAGGATATAAAAAATGGGCTACCAGATCAAGATGAGGTGTATGAGTTTACTGATCAGGAACTTTCCAGAATAAAAGATCGTGTGTTGTTTTTGATGAAGATATATGTAAGTGGTAAAAAACCTTCTTTCCACGAGATTACAACCTATATAAATACAGGCAACCTTTGAATATCAGGTTTTCAAAGGTGCCCTTTCAATAATTCCATGTTCCAGCGGCTTGTTTTTCAGTACTTCATTCGGTCCATAAAAACCCTTGCTAATTCTGCACAGTGAATAAAAGATTGTATTTGGTCCTACAAATACTCCAGGGTCTGAAACAGAATTACATCCGACCTGAGACCAATCACCAAGAATAATACCTATCTTTGGCCTTCCTATATCATACTTTTTATCTCCAAGTTCTATCACAACATTTTTCTTTCCAAAGATTCCAGCGTATATTCCTAAATTTGCAGTTGTTGCCTGATTCCCAAAATGGGTAGCATATCCACAGATGCTGTCTCCAACATAGGAAGGATGAGGAAAATTTGCTTTGTCCATCATAACACCATTTTTTATCTCTCCCCTGAAGGTGCCTCCATCTCCAATAATAACGTCACCCCTTAAATAAGTTCCCTGTCGTATTTCGTTCTTATTGCCAATAATTGTCGGTCCTTTTATTCCTACTCCCGGCTCAACAGAATTATTTTCACCTATGTATATGTCTCCTTCATCAAGAAAAATACTTGAGCCAATGAGTATTGTACCTTTACCAACAAAAAGAGACCTTTTTTCCTTGATACTTCCCTTTATAAATGCCGGCTCAAACACTGCTTGTTCTTCAACATAAACAGTAAAATCTCCTATGCATTTTCCCCTGAAATCCTGTGGATCTAAAACCTTTACATTTCCTGAAGTTGCTTTTTGTGAAATTGCCTTTTCAATCCACTGACATGCATATGGATGTATTGCGTCAAGAACAGCAACCACTGAGTTTATTTCAGGACCATTAAAAAGATCCTGATGTCTGAAAGGATACTTGTTGAAATCAAAATAAAACTCAACCTTTAATCTTTCTGGCACCTCATTTTTTGATAGGTTTTTTAGATTAATTATCTCTGCCATTTTTGCTCCTTGTTGAAATTGATTATAATATTTTTGATGAAAAATTACAAGATAGAGTATAGGTAGCAAGCAGATGAGACAGGCAGATATCACCAGGGCACTTTTGCTTCTTCATAGAAGAGTCGCAAAGGAGCTGAAAAAAGAGGAACTTTTTAAGAAGGTCGTTTCTACTATTAAGAACCTTGTAAGGTGTGATGGCTGCGCAATACTTCTGGTTGAAGATGGCAAGATATCAATTGCTGCAAGTATAGGTTTTTCAAAAGATTTCAGAAACATGAAGTTTGATGTATCTTTCAAGCCAATCGCGCATATTCTGAAAACTGGTACTGGGCTGATAATCCAGAATACTGATAAGTCAAGGTTCAGCTCCTGCCTTGCTAAAAATTGCCAGATGAAGTGCATAATGTGTGTACCTGTGAAATTAAATGGCAAGGTCTCAGGCATCATCCATCTTGATTCAAAAAAAGCAAATACCTTTACAAAAGAAGATCTTAATTTTGTGAAACTTGTTTCTTCTGAATTGTCATCCATTATTGAAAGAAGTCTCCTTTATTCAGAACTTGAACAACTTTCACTGAAGGACCATTTAACTGGATGTTATAACAGGAGGCACCTTTACAACGACCTTAACAAAAGAATTGAAGAGTGCAAGAGATACAAGAAGGTTTTTTCCATAATTATGATGGATTTTGACAACTTCAAAAAATACAATGACAGATTTGGACACAGCAGAGGAGACCTGCTTTTGAAGTTCATTTGCAGGAAATTGCGAAAAATTTTAAGAAAAGCAGACTCAATTTATAGATATGGTGGAGATGAGTTTGTTGTTTTGCTTCCTGAAACAAATAAAGAGGGAGCTAAGGTCTGTGCAAGAAGATTAGAAGAAAATGTGGAAAGGATGAATAAGAAAATTGACAAAGAGACAAAAATTACACTAAGTACTGGTGTTGCTGGTTATCCTGAAGATGGCTCAACCCCTATGTCTTTGATAAAAATTGCTGACAGACAAATGTATAAAAACAAATCCATTAAAAAAACTTCACATTAGTATCATCTGCTTTCACATTCCCTAATTTTTGCCAGCACCTTCTCATGCAGCTGCGGATTTGTTGAAACAACAACATCAAGAACTGTTTTCACATTATCACTGCATCTTACCTTATTTCCTGCAAAATCAGTTACAATTACTTCTGCCTGCTGTGCAATAAAAATGCCAGAAAATACATCAACAAAAGGCTGTTTCATTGCAAAATAAACATCAATCTTGCCTTCAGCGACATCAACAAAGCCATATGGACCGCCGTTTGGAAGGAAAAATTTAAACGGGAGCAAAAGATCCCTGTACTTATCAACAAGGGGAATCAAGAATTTTTTTGGCTTCATTGCATATGATTCAATGCTGGCTCCATCAATTTCGGTTACGTCGGGTCTACCCATCTGCTGTCTGTATTTCTTATCAAGTTTAACTTCCTTTGTAATTTTTGCATCTCCAATATCTGCCAGGAACGCTCCTTCTTTGCAGGCATATGCAATCTTTCCAGCCACACAATCTCCAACGCAGCAACTTACTGGATTGAAATTTTTGTCAAAAAATGCAATTGAACTGTACCAGAAGTCCTTTATGCCATGCTTGAAAAGATAACTTCCATCAAATGGGTCGCACACAACATACAATATATCTCCGCTTTTCTCAGTGTTTATCTCTATTCTTCCTGCTTCTTCTGAAAGTAAAATAACAGGCCTTCCCCAATCTTCAAGCCTTTTTCTGTAGGTATTTTCCGTGTCTTTGTCAACCTTCAAAATATCAGGATCCCAGCTTTTGTATTCTCCAAGCCGTTTTTCAACCTCTTCCCAGCCGATATTTTTGTCACTCAATTCTTTCACTATTTCAAGCCCCTCTGAAACCATAGCAAGATTGAATGCAAGAATTTCGTCTTTGTCTGAGAAATTTTCAAGTCGCTTTTTGAAATCCATCATACCCTCCATTGTTAGATCTCATATTGACAGATTTCTGGTTCTTCCTGCCAGATACCATTGTGCTCAGCACTTTTCCTCTGCCAGCGATAGTATAGTTTTTTTTCAAAAAAATAGCAATTTGTTTTCAGCGTATAACTTACAAGTCCCTGCTGGGGATGTAATCTTAAGCCATCCTTTCTCAATCCCGAAGGATAGGGCGATGTAAAAAGCTCTATTACATCACTGGATTTTGGAGTTTTTCCAAGACTTCTCAATGTTTCTTTTAATATGCTTTCAAGTTTGTCGCATGCCTGCCAGAAAAGCGCATCAGGACCATCGTCAGGCAGGTTAAAAAGTTTTCTGTAAAACAATCTTTTTTCTTTTTGATAATGTGCCTGTGGAGAATCAGAGTTTCTGCATACCATACCACTGACATGTGTAAAACCTGCTTTTTCATCTGGACCGAAAAATTCAAAATAGTTTCTGCTGCATTTTTCAATCGCTACGCTATTGAGTTTTCTGTCATAAATCAATAGATTTGCACCGCCCCAGAAGTTTGAGTATTTTTTAAAAAAATTCACCGCAGAAAAAGTATCATCAGCATAATGGTATACCATTTCGCGCACAGGAAGTGGAAAAATCTCTTCTGGTTCATCATCTATGTGGAGTCCTGATCCAACCCCATCAATTACAAATGGTTTGCCATACCAGATGGATCGTGAAATATGTCCTTTTGGTGGTAATGGTGGCTCTGGTTCCCAGTAGGTTATAGGATCATCCACATTTTTAATGTGCATTGGACCCATGTCTGTTTCTGGCAAAAAGGCAACCCTGCATTTTTCATCAATATTTTTTCTTTTCAATCCAAAATCTCTATAACCCCGAAATGTAAGAAAGTCATGCAAACTTCTTAGCACTGCGATATCCTGAAAAGAAAGGCTGGCAAGCTCCATCAATTTTTTGTCTCTTTTTATTACATAGTCAACCCAGTATCTTGCTTCAGGATATCTGGTAAATGACGGGATTTTTGACATTGCTTCCTTATAAAAATTTTCAACACCTGAAAGAATATGTTGCTTTTGTACCCATGGAGCATCTGAAAGTATTCTTTCAATCCCAGCCTCAAGGTAATAATGACGGGCTCTGTTTATTATTTGTGCTTCCTGTGCAGCAACAATCTCTGGGTCTGGCAACGATTTCATAAAAACTCCTTTATCTGATTATGACGGCATCTGCTATTTCAATATCAAAAATTAGTTCTGTTTGTTGCCCTGTAGAATTGATTTGTCTTATTTTATTTCCACTTGCCAGCGACAATTTCTTTCCTTTTAAATTTGTATTAATCACTAATTTCACATCTTTAACGCTCTGATTGCTCCAGTTAATCACAGGGATCACCATGCCTTGTTTTGATTCAATAACCATTGTTTCAACAAAACCAAGGCTATCATTATTTTTATCTCTTACAAAGGTCATTGGCTCTGTTGAAACAGTTGCCCTGATGAAAGATCCAATATTCTTTTCAAAATCCACAGGTAAAAAGTGTGCCATGGCATCATCTGTTGAACCCCTGTCAACTGGTTTTTGGGGTATTGCTGGTTTGAAATAACTCAGCCCTGGAAGGAATGCACAATAGATAATTTTCCCCTTTCCATGTTGAACTGTTAAAATTGCTGGTGAACCATCCGAAAATTTTCCCATAATTTGTGCTGAAAAAGGTTTTATTTTACATATTGCGCCAAAAACTGGAATTGAAACTTTTTCTCCACTAATTTCAATAATCTCAGCTGTTGGTTTTGCAAAGGGCAGGTCCTGTTTTTCAAACTCAATTTTGCTCTCATTTGTCTCAAGAATTCCATCCTGCGTAAATCCAAGAAGTTGCTCAAAAACTTTGTTTTTATTGTTGTACTGATCAAACATTCCTGCACCTGCTGTTAAAAACAGTGTCCCTCCGTTTTTTACCCAGTCCGCTATTTTTTGTGAGGCATCAAGGCTAATGTGTTTATCTGTGATAAAAATTGTCTTGTATCTATGTATTGTTCCATCGAGAGCATCCTGCTCCACTATAAAATCAAGCGGTATCTGATTGTTTCTTATTGCAATGTATAAGGTCCGTTTTCCTTCTTCCAAAGAACCCTCATTATCACCCCATCTATCACCACTTTCACCAAACCACATTGCCGCATCTGCCTGCCTTACTGAACCATTTTGGACTATGTCCTCAAAAAGCCCATATTCGTAAAAGCTTTTAAGAATCATTTCATACATTTGGGGACTTGAGACATGGTTTTCAGTATAAGCAAGCCATACAGGATGGAACTCAAAAAGATTAAAAATCTTTGCACCGTGTGCAATTGCAGCAAAAAACTGTCTTTTCCACATATTAGGAGTATTCCCTGGCCAGTGTGGCATTACATAATAATGGATTAATCTATCTGGCTTATCCTTCAGCGCACATCTGAAAAGGTCAAGATTAATCTCATTCATCTGTGGACTACCAACTGGTATCTGCCAGATGTAATCTTCTGACCAGGGCATCGTCAAGCCATCTTCTCTGAAACAGTTTACCCACTGGAAAACTTCTCCAAGATAGGAATGAGCATATCCACCGTGATGTGGTGAAAAATTTGCACCAATTCCTGCATTTGGAAGGTATTTTCTCAATACATCTGTTAATTCCTTAATTTTTTGAATGCCATAGTGATTTCTGAATCTTTTTGACCAGTAAAACAATGCAGGGTTTGTCTCTTTTAGCTTCTGGTCCTGACTATAAATAACATTGCTCCAATCACCTGATGGTTCAATATCAGTAACATTGACATTCTGGGATTTTAGATACTGAACAAAGCCTTCTTTTGATGCTTTTGCATCTGGAACCGGAAGAGAAATCTCATCACCTAAACTTACAACGCGAATGCTATTTCTCTGGTCCTGTGATAGATTCTGGCATATGGATTCAAGTTGAGAAGGGCTTTTGCCACGCCAATCAACATATACATTGCTTTTTGTAACAAGACCAAAAAGTTCTGGAAACTCTTTTATTGAAGTAGAGGCAAAAATCAGGGTTTTTTCTGGTTTTTTACCATGCAACCTCAATTTCTTAAGGTTTTCTACGATATTGCTGGTCGCCTGTTCGGGTGTTTCAATCTTCTTACAATACCTTGTGTCGGCAAAGCCAACAAGGTTTAGATTACCTTGCGATGCAAGGGAAAATTCCTTGATTTTTTCAATTTCACCATTTGCATTCATCAAACCAAATTCAATAACACAGCTTCCAGTAGCACTGAATCCCCATTGCCCATCATTCAAGCTATCCATAGTTGAGCCAACTTCTATCCAGTCAGTTGTCTGACCAGGATCCACAGAAACGCTTATTGGTTTCCAGTTTCTCATATGAACCCAATATGGAGAATGTTGTTGAAATGGCCCGCCTGGAAAAGATAAGCTCTTTACAGTTATTTTTTCATTGCTTTTGTTTGTTATTTTGATCCACACATCGCCTGACTGTGTAAGCCATCCATCAAGGGGTAGATACCCTTCTTTTTCAATTCTTGTCATTACCTGCTTTTGGTCTTTCGTCAGCATTATGATGTCAACATTTCTTTTTGCTGCTGGCATCGGTTGGTATGCTGCAACCAAGGAAATTTTTGCTAAGCCCTTCTTTAATGAAACAATTGCATCATGGCCTTCCCAGACAATGTTTTCAACAGCGCCCCAGCTCCAGGCAACTTCTTTCTTAATCTTTTGACCAAAAGCCCATATTTTTAAGTTTTCTCTTGAGCCGTACAATCTGTCCATTAATACCTTTCCATCCTGCTCAATTTTTATTCTGAATTGTGTCTCAAACCTGTACGGTGCTTCATATCTGGCTAAAACTAAATAATCGCCTGGCTCTTCAATCCTGACAATGATACTTGCAATTGATTCTTCACATTGCTCTGGTGCCTGAAGGAATGCCTTTCTCGACAAAAATGTATTAGCAAATGTTGCAGCATAATAGTTTTCACCCCAGTTTTTTGCCTGCCAAAATCCTTTTTCTATCCTGAACTCTTCTGCCTCGCAGAATATCGTTCCATCAGGCGCAAAGATAACTGGCTCATTGTTTTTTCTAAATTTTTGCGCAGGATGAATATCTGCAAGCAAATTCATTGAGCCTGTAATCAGAAAAAGAAAAACAAAAAAATCAATTCTTGTCATGTATTACTCCTGTTGGTCCACATCTGTGAAAAATTAAGCCACTGGTCAGGATATTGTAGAATGTATTTTTCAAGGTATCTGGCACCCTGTTGCACAAGAGAATAAATTTTTTCCTGCTCATCAGAACCCTTTGCCTGCATTGGGCTATCAAAAACAAGCATGTATCTACCTTTTTTCTTTCTTATTAAGAAACCTGCTAAATAACCCGCATTCCATTTTACAGCAAGGGTTGCTGGACCTCTTGGTAATAGCGTCTGTCTTCCCATAAATTTTACACTTATTCCTTTTTCTGTAAATAATCTGTCCCCAAGTATTGCAATGACACCGTTTTTTCTTAAAGCCCTGAGGTATTCCTTGGGATTTGCTCCAGTAAGAATTACATTTACACCCTTGCTTTTTCGCCTTCTGACAAACATTAATGCTATTTTTTCATTTTTGAAAGGAAGAGCAACTGCTGATAGATTATAACCAAGTAGACTTGTCACCACCCCAGCAAGTTCCCAGTTTCCAAGGTGCGCCGTCAGTACAATAGCCCCTTTTGAATTTTTCAAAACATGGTCAAGGTAATGAGTATTTACAACTTCAACCTTTTTCTCTACCATTTCTTTGGTCCACTTTGGAATCTGGAAAAACTCCACCATGTAAATGCCAAAATTTTTGTAAATTCTTTTTACTGTCCTTTTAAGCATTTTTTCATCAAATTCGACATTCTGTGTTTCCTGCCTGTAAATGAAAACCTGCCTGATATTGTTGGTAATGACTTTCTTTAATTTTGGGCAGAAATAATATCTAAGTTCAGCAATCATGTTTCCTATAAAATAAGCAAGCCAGTCAGGAAGGTGCATACCGAGAAAACAAAAAAACCTATAGAGCAGGTATTCCATCTGACAAAATCATGGTTTGAATCTGTGTTCAATTGATTTTTTCAGTGTCTCGGGATCAACAAACTCAATCTCTGAACCAACAGGAATACCTGTTGCAAGCCGGCTCACAGGATAATTGTATTTTTTGAGCAATTCAATTAGATACATTGCTGTTGATTCACCTTCGGGTGTGGGGTTTGTTGCTATGATAATCTCTAAAAATTCTTCTTTTTCTAACCTTTCAAGTAATCTTGATATTGAAAGATCCTCTGGTCCTATCTTTTCAAGCGGATTTATTCTTCCACCAAGAATATGGTACTTTCCACCAAAACCCGCCTTTTCAAGAGCAAGGGCATCCTTATATTCTTCAACTATTGCGAGTTTTTTTTCCCTTGATGTGTCCCGACATACACCACAGACTTCACTATCTGAAATTGCTAAACAGTTTTTACAAAGCATCACTTCATCTTTCAATCTCTTGATGTTTTCAGACAGGGACAAAAGTTCATCTTTTTCCATTTTCAAAAAAAATTCTACAATTCTTTCAGCGCTTTTTGTACCTATTCCTGGCAGCTTCTTAAGCTGTTCAATTAATGTTTTTATAATCTTTGGATATGCTTCCATCAGAATGGTAAGTTTCCTAAATCTCCCAGCATATTTTTAGTTTCTTCCTGTATTACTTTTTCAATTTCTTTTTGAGCTCTCTGCCACAGTTGAAGAAGTGTTTTTTCAAGAAATGTTTTTTTCTCTGGAGAAAGAAGTTCCGGTGAAATATCAATATAAAGCAGCTCCATTTTTCCGTTTACCCTTATTTTTACTTTTCCATCAGAAGATGAAACTTCACATACCCTGCTTTCAAGAATTTTCTGAAATTGACCCGCCTGTTTTCTTAACTGCCCTGCTTTTTTAAGCATTTCAAACATGTTTGTCATTTTATTCCCCTGTTTCAATAATTTCTCCGCCACCAAAGATATCAATAATCTCCTTTACCTCAGACCTATCCTTTAGCGGAATTTTTTTTTCACCAGAAACAACAAAGCAATTAATAGTATAACGGGTACCAAGTAAATTTTCAATAATTTTTTCCACTATTGCTTTGTTGTCAATTACTTTCTGACACAAAAATTTAAAAGTTTCCTGAAACGCGATCTGTATGCAATTGTTTTCACATTTAACAGGTCTTCCTTCTCTTAAAGCAGCGTATACCAGTGGCTTGTTTTTCTTTACCATCATCAATATTTCTTCCCACTTCTGGTTTATCTTAGAAATTTCGTCTATATCCTGCTTGCTTACTCTGTTATCAACAACTGGCTCTGGTGATACCTGATTTTCTTCTTTTTTTTCTGCCTGTAGGGTGTTTTCAGCAACCATATCAATTTCTGTTTTTAATACATCTACAAGGCTAAAAATTAACAATTCTCCAAGCACAATCTCCAGTGGTTCATATCTAATTTTTTCTTTTGTTTGCATGATAAGTTCAAGTGCTTTTACAAATTTTTGGACAGGGACCCTTTTGAAATACTTAACCCACTCACTGTCTATTTCTTCATCCTGTAACCCTATACCATAGTGGTTCCAAATAACAATCTGTACCTTTCTTGCAAGTGCACTTACAAGGTAGCTTATATCTTTTCCTTCAGAAGCCTGTCTATGCAACATTATGATGGCATTTTTTACATCACCTTTTACAATTGATTTTAATATTTCCCAGGTACTTGAGCCAGAAACAGTACCTAAAACCTCCATCGTAATGTTCGGTGTAATATTTTTACCATCAGCAAGAACCATAACCTGGTCAAGGTATCCAAGAATATCCCTAAGTGAACCAGATCCTGCCTCAATTAGTTTTTTCATTGCTTCATCAACAATGGTATAACCTTCGCTTGCAATAATTTTTTCTATCATACTGGCTGTCTCATCAAAACCCAGTGGCTTGAAGTCATATCTCTGACACCTTGAAGTAATAGTTGGCAGAATCTTTTCTGGTGATGTGGTTGCAAAAATAAACTTCACATAATCAGGAGGTTCCTCAAGTGTCTTTAATAGGGCATTAAATGCCTCGTTGGTCAGCATGTGAACTTCATCTATAAGATAGATTTTATATCTTGCCTTTGCAGGTCTTAACGAAACTGCTTCTCTCAGAGAACGAATTTCCTCTATACCGCGGTTTGAGGCGCCATCTATCTCAAGAAAATCCATTGAAGTACCTTCATCTATTTCCTTACAAAAAATACAGTTATTGCATGGCTCTAACGCCGGGCCATCAACACAATTCAGTGCCTTTGCAAAAATCCTTGCAACCGTGGTCTTACCTACGCCCCTTGGCCCTGCAAATAAAAATGCATGTGGAATTCTGCCTGTGGATATGGCTTGCTGGAGTTTTTTAACAATTATAGTTTGACCTGCAACATCCTTGAATTTTTTGGGTCTGTACTTACGGGCAAGAACCTGATAATTTTCTTTTACCATTTTTAGATACTTCCAAGGAACCTCAGAAGGTCAAAGAATAGTACCAGAATTCCTATTGCAATAATCAAAGTTCCAGTAATTATCAAAATTTTTTTTATATCAGGGCTATAAACTTTTTGCGGCGGTACTGCTGCATCAAGAACCTGAATGAAAGGCGTGTTTTTTGTCTCATCAAGTTTTGCTGTTTCAAGCTGGGCTGTTAAGAAAGAATAAACACTTTCCTGAGCCTTTAGTTCTCTCAAAATCTGTGTAAGTTTTGTTTGATAAAAAGTTAGTCTATCAAGTTCTTTCTGCAGGTCTTTTATTTCGGCACTCAAAAGTACAATTTCAGGTTGATCACTCTGATATATCCTTTTCATCCTCTCAAGCTCAAGTTTTTTTGAAGCAAGCTTTGTCATCAGATCAGTCGCAAGAGCGCTTATTTCTCCTGTGTCCTTAATAGCAAGGTATTTATTTTCCTGTTGAAGCTGATTAAGCTGCTGCTGAAGTTGTTGAAGAATCTTGCCTGTACTGACCAGCCTTTCTTCTATAAACAAGCGGTTTTTCTTTGCTGTGGTAATCGTCATTTCCTGCAGTAGTCTATCAAGGTTCTGCCAGAAGAAATTGGCTATATCAGCGGCTCTTTTTGGGTCTCTATCAATCACACTTATTGAGATAACCCGTTGGCTTGAGGCTGAAATAACACAACTTGCTTGAAGTATTTCTCTTACCCTGTCAATATTTGATATTCCATAAACTGATGATAGGTTAAATTTCTCAATAATATCATCATACATCCTTCTGCTTGTAAGAATCGACATAAAAAGTTCTGTGCCTGTATCCTGAGCTTCTTTGGTTTTCTTGGTCACATCAAGTACTTCAATACTTCCTATGGGTTTAAGAATTGCTGCCGTTGCTTTGTAATATTTTGGCGAAATAAGATAATACAATATCCCAAGCAACATCCCAAGGATGAAAAACAAAACAATGAAAAGAAGGTGTCTTTTGAAACCCATTATAACTTTCTGATTTCTCGTCATCTTTTCCATCAGTCAATAATCATTTTTACGTAATACAGCATCTGCAAAATATCCTTTAAGATCTTGCCGGGCCTGTCTTTGGCAAGAAAACCAACAACTATGAAATCTCCAGGGTCGATCTTTTTGAGATCGTTTGTTGCAGTGCCATTTGCCTTTATTATAAAGATATTTTTTACATCTGCATTTCTTGTGAAAGAGCCAGCCTTTTCAATATAGTACTTAATATCCGCTCCCTGTTTATAAAGGATGTTTGCAGGATGATTAACTTCTCCTGCCACACTTACAATGTCTGGTCTGGGTGGAATATGAATCGTATCTCCATCTTCAAGCAATAGATCAGATACAGACCCTGCAAAGTTGCTCCAGGGTTCAAGATTGACAACAAGTCTTCCTGTAACTGGTGTTTGGGATAGTTGCTGAAGAAGAGCCTTACTTTTCTCAATGATTGCCTTTTCCTCTTCTGTGCTTGCCCTTCCTGATTCTCTTTCAAGGATTGATCTTTTTTCTATAATGAATCGTTCAATTTCCTGTTTTTCCCTCTGTTTGACAGAGACCCTTGTAAAAATTGCACCTGGCAGGTACGCCTGCGGGGTAAAACCGCCTGCCCTTTGTATCAAGGAACTTAATCTTTCTCCTGTTTCTATCACATATTCCCCTGGAAAAT
>JAMWCC010000099.1 GCA_023818375.1 Candidatus Omnitrophota bacterium
GGGTGTGCCCATGATCGCCCATTTATTTACAACGCTTCTGTAATGAAGAATGCAGACCAGTATCTAAAAAAAGCAGAGTCCCTTACGAAAAACACAAAATATGCTGAAAAAGTTGCAATTTTCAGATTGTCTTATGATTATCTTGCAGCATTTTTGTCGATGCTTGAAAACAGGAATAAATTTGATTTTGTTTCTGCAAAAAAAGATCTTGACAGAATTCAGGAAATTCAGCAAAGGGCATTTCAGTATGAACCGAAAATGTTTTCAGAAAAAGCTGCGACATCCTACATGAGAAGGTTTTTTTCACCATGTGTTGAGCAGGGATATGAAAGAGTGACGGGAAAAAATATATTTGTTGCTGGACTACCTGACGAATGGGATTTTTTGATTGACCCTACCGACATAGGAGAAGAACTGGGGTATTTTAGAGAAGGGAAAATCGGTGGAAACTGGACAAAGATAAAAACAAAGACCTTATCCTGGAGTGACCAGGGTTTGAGATATTATAAAGGCGATGCCTGGTACAAAAGTTCAGTAATGATACCTGAAAAATTTAAAGGAAAAAAGATTTTTATATGGTTTGGGGGAGTGGACGAGCTGGCAAAGGTGTGGATTAATGGAAAATTAGTAGGTACAAGTCCTGGAAAAGCCTTTGTACCTTTTGAATTTGATGTTACAGATTTTATAAGATTTGGCAAAGAAAATTTTATTGCTGTTAAGATAACTAATAAAAGGTTAAACGAGCTTGGTACGGGCGGTATTACTGCGCCTGTGATGTTGTATGCTCAGGAAAATTGAGATAAATTATAAACGGAAGATTTTTACAAGGAGTAGGTATGAAAAGGACGAGTATAATTGTTGGGGTTTTGCTTCTATTTTTGTGCTGTGGAGTTTCTGTTTTACCTGCCACTGAGCTTTATGTTGAAATCAGACAGGACGATATTCTGATTGCAACAAAGGGTGCGCTGTTTGCAGTTTCTTCTGATGGTATTCATTCAGCCGGTTACATGATGTATTTTGCTGCTAAAGATTTTACTGCTAACAAAGATCTCACTATGGGCAAACTCAAGGAAGCAAAACTCGTCGTTGATAAACCTGATAGGAAGGTTGTAAAAGCGGTTTTTATGATGGAAAATCAAAAGAATGTGATAGACAATGATTACCAGCATGTACTTTTTCTTGAGATGAGAAAGGGATACCCATTCCTTGCTGTTGATTCAAGGTTTACATATCTCGGAGAAGGCACACATGTTTGCGGTATAAACTGGGGAATGGAGGGTAGTTCTGATGCCAATAAGTTCAAATATTTCGCATATCCTGAGGGTGGTAAGATATTGAATTTCAAAATGGGCCCATTGAAAAGTACGCAGAGCAACAAGATTGGGGTTAAAGATTGGCTTTATGCCCATGATGGAAAAGGATATGGTGCCGGTTTGATATGCGCTGGACTTCTTGCAAGGGGAGAAGATTTTATCTTTATAAATTCAGTACCCCAGAAAAAGCAGCTAAAAAAAGGTAATTTTATTGAAGTATTTTTCATCACAATGCCGATATCAAAAAATTTCAAAATTTTGCAGGAAATCTTTGATGAGATAAAAACAGTAAAGTGGGTTTATGAATGATATTCTGGAGGTGATTATGGGTATTCTGAGCGAAGAAGAAAAGGCAAGAATTATTGAAGAAGAAGAAATAAGGGCTGCTGTGAGAAGGAAATACGAACAAAAGTCATCAGGTGCGGCAGCAGTTCTATCAACATTGTGTCCGGGTCTTGGCCAGGTTTATAATGGTCAGTTTGGTAAAGGTGCATTGTTCTTTATAGTTGTTGTTGTGGGACTGGTGCTTTTTCTGTGGGGTCTAATTGGAACTATAAAGGAAGTGCGTGCCTTTTCAGGCGGACATCAGGTAGGTATGATTTCAGAAGGTGCTGGTATCTCATCAGAAGAAGCAGTTCCCCTGACAGAAGAAGGTGTTGTTGTTGAAGAAGTTGAAAAGGAACAAAAGGCACAAACAGAAGGAAAGAAACAGGAAGAATCAATTTCAAAATACATTCCCAAAAAATATGTTACACTAACAATTATCGGTCTCATTTTGATGGGTGTCGGTGCCGGCACAGCGATAAAGGATGCAATAAGAACAGCAAAAAGAATTAATGAGGGGCAGGCAAAGGCATAGCAAAGAATGCTACAATGATTCAATTGCTTTTCGGCATTGTTTTACTCTTTCTGATGCACCTGCAATAAGAAACGAAACATCAGAACCTGACGACATTAGCAATGCACCCTGCTTGACTCTTAACGCAAAATCCTGAGGTGTTGCAGCAGGCATACCCCAGGGCTTTTTATATTCATTTGCCACCCTGATTATTTTCTCAATACATTTCTGAACATCCGGATGCCTGAAATTACCTTTATATCCCATTGAAAATGATAAATCTGCATAACCTATCCATATTGCATCAACAGGTAGTTTCACAATTTCTTCAATTTCGTTTACTGCGGATTGCTGCTCTATCTGACATATCAAAAGGACTTCCTTGTTTGCTCTTTCCTCATACTCCTGTTTGAATGCCCAGAAATCAGTCGCACGCACAGGGCTATACCCACGATTTCCGAGAGGTGGATATTTTGAATATGAGATGGCTTTTCTTACATCATCTGCGCCTTCAATCATGGGCACCATTATTCCATCAGCACCAGTATCAAGTACCCACTTAATATGAGAAGGGTCATTTCCCCTTACGCGAACAATTGTGGTAGTTTCAGTATTTCTTAAGGCATATACTATTGTCTGAATCTGTGTTTCAGTAAATGGATGATGTTCATTGTCTATCAAGAGCCAGTCATATCCTGCACGAGCCATAATAATTGCGACTCCAGGATCTGCAAGGCAGACCCAGCCACCAAGTGACGGCTTTTTCTCCCGTATCAATTTTGCAAGCCTGTTTTCTTTCATATTCAGTGTTATATTATCACATAACGAAAAGGTAAAAAAACCTTGAAAACACGAAATTATGTGCTATTCTAATACATTATGGCAAGACCCCCAGATGACAAAAAATGGATTGAAGCAGTGATAAATCACAGAGAGATGCCTGTACCGTATAATTTTATGTTTTCTCCACTCTCACTTAAAATAGCTGAACACAGATATGGTTCTCCGATAGCAGATGCGATTCTTTTACCGATAAGAATGATTTCCCCAAAGTCAATAAAGCCATTGTATGCAGACCCTGAAATTTTTGGGAAAACTGCAGTTGATGAATATGGTGTTGTATGGTCGACAAGTAAAATAGATAGGGGCTTACCTATTGGACCAGTGCTTAAGCAGCCATCTCTTTCAGGATACAGGTTTCCTGAACCAGGGGCTCCTTATAGATTTGAAGATATTGCAAGCTGGTGTGAAAAACAAAAAAGTCATTACAGAATTATCTGGATTGGAGATCTTTGGGAAAGGGCAACATTTATGAGGGGTATGGAAAATTTGCTACTTGATACTGTTTTACATCCTGAATTCGTGATGGATTTATTAAGGGGTATTGCTGATTATATTCTTGGTACGATGGAAATTCTTTTTGACAGGTTTGAGTTTGAAGCCATTGCACTGAGCGATGATTATGGAACCCAGAAAGGAATGTTAATTGCACCTGACCTGTGGAGAAAGTTTATAAAACCACTTCTCAAAGAGATTTATGGATACGCGCAGAAAAAAGGAAAAAAGGTTTTTCATCATTCCTGTGGAAATATCTTGCCCATCATACCTGACCTTATTGAGTTGGGGTTAGACATTCTTCATCCAATTCAACCAGAGGCAATGGACATTTTTTATCTGAAAAAAGAATTCGGTATGGAACTATGTTTTTGTGGTGGCATCAGCACCCAGGATATTCTTGTCAGAGCAAAGCCACAAAAAATCCGAGAAGAAGTGAAGCGATTGAAGGAAATGATGGGGAAGGGTGGAGGCTATATACTCGAGCCGGGGATAACGATTCAGGCAGATGTTCCACCAGAAAATTTATATGCAATGATAGATGAAGCAATGAAACTATAAGCTGAGGAGAAAAAATGGCACTTGCAGATAGAAAAAAATATTTATCCGGGTTGGTTGAAGAATTGAAGAAACAATGGCCAAACAATAGAACTGTCAATATTGTCTGTCATGGTCACAGTGTTCCTGCGGGATATTTTGCAACACCCCATGTCGATACATTTAATGCGTATCCACATCTACTGCACAAAAAACTCAAGGAGAAATTTCCATTTGCTGTAATAAATGTGATAGTCACGGCAATTGGTGGTGAAAATTCTGTTTCTGGTGCAAAAAGATTTTCTTCAGATGTCCTGTGTCACAAGCCAGACCTTGTTCTGATTGACTATGGATTGAATGATAGAGGATTGCCTGAAGATATGGTATATGAGGCATGGAAAAAGATGGTGGATCTTTCAAAAGAAAAAGAAATCCCTGTTTTACTTCTTACACCTTCATGGGACATTACAGTATTGGATGAAGCACAAGAAAGTGGAACCCTTTTGAAACAACGTGCATCCCTTATCAGACAGATTGCTTTTGAACAGGAAGTCGGGCTGGCTGACAGTTTTTCTGCATTTGAAAAAGCAATTTATTCTGGGATTCCTATTGAAACATTGCTTTCATGGTCAAATCATCCATCAAGACAGGGACATTTGCTTATTGTCAATGAGATCCTTTCCTGGTTTCCTTTCTAAAAAGGGGATAAGATGATTTTCACCAAGAAAAGCAAGGTTCCTTCCTGGATAAAAGAATCTTCAAAACCTTCTATAAAAAATAGATTCTTGCACATTGACCTTAAAGGTCCAAAAATTCCTTTTGAAGTATTTTCTTCACTTCTCGATCAGCTGGCAAGATGGGGAATTAATGGGGTTATTGTTGAATATGAACACAGGATTCCATTTCTTCCACTTTTTGAACAATTTCCTGCATACCAGCGTTACACCCAATCACAGATAAGATTTCTGATAGAAAAGGCATATTCTCTTGGAATAGAATGGATTCCTCTTATTCAGACATTTGGTCATGTTGAGTATCTTTCAAGATTGAAAGGCACAGAATTTTTGTTTGAAAATCCACAGTACCCTTCTCAATTGTGTCCATCAAAAAAAGTAGTGAGAAAGTACATAGAGGAATTGGTTGACTATATATGTTTTCTCCATCCAGAATCAAAATATATCCATGTTGGACAAGACGAAACACGTCAGCTGGGTTTGTGCGATATATGCTCAAAAAGAATGAAGAAACTTGGTGGAGAAATTGAGCTGTATCTCGACCATGCAAATTTTGTCTGGGAGCAAGTTCTTAAACATGGCAAGATACCCATGTTGTGGGCGGATATGATTATTGGCAAAGGAAGGATTGACCTTTTGAGCAAGATTGACAGAAGAATAATTTTGATTCCATGGGATTATCACTCTACTGGCAAAACTTCAAAAGATGTTGTTTACAAAGGTTACAGGCCTTCAAAAAAACAATTTCACAATAGATACAAAGAAGCAGAACCATTTTATTTTTTTGTAGGCAAAGGAAACTTTTTTGAGGACCTTTCAGAGAAAGAAATAAAAAAGATTGGTTTTGATAAACAGACAGGATATCCTAATAGTTTTGCCCAATTACGCTTGCTTGCAAATACGGACAGACCGTTATGGGGTGCATGCGGCCTTTATATGAGTGCTGATTTGCAGTTTCATGCAAATTATATCAGGGGTGTATTGAATCCAGCCGGAATGACGGATTTTCTCATTTCAAAAAATGGCGAAGGCATCATAGGAACATCCTGGGCAAGGGGGCATTCTTTTGCACCGATTAATGCACCGTGGACGACTGTTTTATATAATATTGTGCAGTTTGCAAGGATTACTTATAGTGGGAAAACTGGTCCTGAACATTTTGAGAAAAGTGCGAAAGAAATTGCTTGTGAACTTGATATGCCAGAACTTTATGATAACTACTGGACCCTTGATGATATATGCTGGATTATTTCTTCTCCTTCCCGTGACAAAACGACCACTATCAAGAATATTCTTGACATACTTGAAAAAGAAAGGGTTTCAGGTTGTTTTGGTGAAGGACTCAAACTCTGTCTGAAGGGAGAATATCTGCAGAGTAGAATAAGGAATATCATTGATGAAACGAGATACTGGTTTTCAACAAGAGATAAGATGCCATTGTCTTTGAAAAATGGCATGAGCCGCAGGTTTTTTGAAATACAGCAGGAAATAAAAGTATTAAAAAAGCCCCTTAAGGATTATTACCTGAGATGGGTTGGTGACAAAAATTCTTTTTCACTATGGTGGAAAAACTTATTTAGCCATGATATTCTTCTGGCAAAGGGCATCTTAAAAAAATTCAGATAATTCAGTCAGAAGAGTTTTCCCAGTACATGCGGCTGGTGAAAACATGATAATCTTTGTAGGCAAGGTTCAATACCTTTTGTTTGTAATTGTAATGATGCCAGAAGCATCTTACAATAGGTAGAGTATCAGACAGTCCCTGATATGATGCCTGCCACATTTTTGCTTCCTTCCACGAGACCTTGCCGTCCCTGTTTGTATCGGCTTGATTCAGATCTGTGTCAGTGTATGTTCCACTTGCATATCCCTGCATAAACCACTCACAGGTACATGGGCTGAATTCATAAATATAGCTGCATGCAGTAACATTAGGATTTCTGTACGCAAATTCAGGTTCGTACGGAGGGCTGTACCCTGGTATCTGATTTGGTGGAATATCATTGCTTCCTGGAAACTGTGGATTTCCATGTCCTGTGACCCCTCTATATCTGTCTGTTAGGCATATAAAAACCTTGTCTGTTTGAAGATATGAAGGTACCATTGTTGAAAGCCAGGTTGGATAATCATCGTAATCCTGGTAGTAAATCTCAATAGCAATACCAATCTGATGGAGATTGTTTATGCAGTTTGCTTGTCTGCCTTTTTCCCTTGCTGTTGATAGCGATGGCATAACCTGCCCAGCGAGCATACTTATAATTGCTATCACTACCAACAATTCAATCAGAGTAAACGCTTTTTTGTTCATTTGTGCTTCTCCTTGCTTTTAATAAAATCAAGTGTCTGTTTTGCAGCTTCCTTCATTTGCATTTCTGGGTCATTATAGAAAATTGCGTTCAATCTTCCTTCGAGTTCCATTGTTCCTGTATCTTTTAGTACATTCAGCGCAATTAACCTAATTTCCATATTTTCCTGCTGATTTTCTGCTATTTCCATCAATTTTTCATTGAATTCTGGTTTTTTCAATGTTTCAAGTATGCCGATTATTTTTTTCTTTGTTTCGATATCCTCATTTTTGAACCTATCTATCATATATGAGACGTTGTTTTTGTCTAATTTGATTAGTGCTTCCATTGCAATCTCTTTTATTTCCCTGTCCTTTGAATCGAGTAATTTTACAAGTCTATTAATATCAATTCTTCCAAGAGACCAGGCAGCAACTTTTTTAACTTTAATTTCAGGATCTTCCTTGATCATGGTTTCAAGTGCGTCTGCCATTTCATTAACCCTGTAAAGTCCGATTGTATAGACACCTGTTTCTCTTTGAGACGGGTCTTTGCTTCGGATTTGCTTTGTATAATTTTCAAGTGTGGGATTCTTGCTTACTGTGGCTCTATATATGGTTCTGCCTATGGCAAAAAGAGAAAGAACAATGACCGCAAGACAAACCCAGAATATAATTTTGTTTTTTTGGGATAGCCCCTTATAGAATTGGATTACTTTATTCATAATGCCATTTTACCCAAGCGTTATAATTCTGTCAATACCGCTGAAAAATATTCGAAAAACTTTTTTACACCTGGATGAAAAGAAACTTTTTGAAGATAATTTATTGCCCAATTTTTACTTTTATCTGCAGTCTTTTTATCCTGAGAGTTGAAAATTTTTTCAGCAGCTATAAATCCGCAGGCAAGAGCTTCTATTGTTTTTGCTTCGTTTATGATTTTTTCTTCGTCTGACATTGCCATTGCCCTTCTGGCAAATGACCGTGTTTTTTGTAGCATCAATCTTTTCAGATTCTGTGATTCTGTCAGGTATTCTTTCAGATTTTCAGTTTTCAAAGATTGTATGCATTCAAGATAAACAGGATTTAATTGTGCCTGCTCAAGATATTTTTCTGCATTAATCTGAAATTGATGGATTTGCGGGATAATCGGGATTATAAGTGGAACAAGCGCCTGAGCAAAAAATTCGTTCCCTTGTTCTGTCAGATGTACTCCATCTTTCTGAATTAATCTTTCCCTCGTCTGTGGATTTTCTTCAATTTCCTGGTGATATACCTTAAACCTGTCGTATAAGATAAGGTTTTCTCTTTGTGCGATTTCCCTTATAAAAGAATGGCTGAAAAACTCAACATAATTTTCAAGACCGCCATAGAAGAGTGCTTTTGGGTTGCTTCTTTGACTGTGCAACTTTTCGTCAAGGGTTGGAATTGTTTCAAGGATAATGTGCTTTGTTGCTTTTTCTCTTACGCTATCGATAATTTTTCTATAAAACAATTTGAATTGTTCCCTATCAGGTGCTCTTATTGAATCATTTGCACCAAAACAAAGTACCACAATATGCGGTTGATATGAGATGCAATCCCTTTCCAATCTTTCAAAACCTTCTGCTGCGGTATTTCCGCCATCTCCACATGCAGCAACATCAACAATCCAGTTTTCACCAAGGTGCTCTGTCAGTTTTTGTTCAATGAAATCTGAATATCTTTCTCCGATCGCAACCCCAGGCGACCAGGACATTGAATCTCCAAACAAAACTATCTGCAGAAAATTTTTGCTCATTTCAAAATAATAAAATCAAAGACATCAACAGGTAATGAAAAACTTACAATTTTAGTTTTTTGATCCTGACTGAATTTTAGTTTTCCTTTCTGTGCTGATTCTACGGATGTTATATTTCTTTTTGCATCAACATTCACAACCATTTCTTGATAAGGTTTTCCTGAATAGTTTGAAAGGACAATTGCTATGCCACGCTCGGTTTCGAGCAGGTCTGTCTGAATACAATCAACACTGCACCATACAGGTCTTTGAATTCCACAATCCAGAATAAAATCAGTGATAATTTTTCTTTCCTTTTCTCTATATCCTGTTTCAATCTTACCCGGTATCCTTTCAACTGGTACATTGTAAGAGTGCCCTGCATAAGTACCAACATAAAATACCCTGCCTTTACCTGCTTTTGTTTCAATTATTGCCGGAGAACCATCTTCCCATTCAGCAATAACCTTTGTTTTTTCAGGATTTCTTAACTTAAAAGAAATCTTCCTTCCAACGCCAGAAATACTATCGTCTGAAAATCTCATTGAAATTTCACCTGTTATAATTGCTGGGCTTACTCCATTTTGCGGATTTAAGGTTCTTCCAATTGCACTGTCAACAATTGTTATATCCTTTATCCCTATCAATGGAAGAAGCATTTCACATCTCTGCCCGTATTCATCACCTGTTCCAGGAATACCATCCATCCACAGATTTCCACCACTGTTGACCCAGTTTATTATTGCCTGCTTTGTCGCTTTTCTTAGATACTTACTGCTTAAAATGGCAACCTTATAATTTTTCAAAATGCCCTTTTCCACTTCAAACTCATCAACAAACTCAACAGGTATCTGTTTGTGCTGGAGTGCCAGATAAATAAGTTGATTGTTCCACATGTTTGCATCATCAGTACTCCAGACCGGATCACTTGCAGACCAGATTATTGCAACTTCGCTCTTTCGGGGTTTTCCATCGAATACAATATCTTCAACATTTTCAAGTATCCTTGTGAATTTTGCAATCCCTGCAGCCATATCAGAGCTTCCTGACCAGTTATCCGGTGAATAATACGCAGGACCATAACGGTATACATCTATCATTTTTGCACCTTTCCCAATTACAGAAGCAAGTTTAAGCTGTATGTTTTCTTCTCTGCCAACAGGCATCACAAAAGCACCAACTGCGGCGTTATTGATCCTTGCGCAACTGCGGCTCAGGTCAACAAGATATGAAACCATTTGTATCCCGGCGTTTCTCCATCCACCTGTATTTAACCAATCCTCATTCCAAAAAGCAGTGACACTGTTTTGTCTTGCAAATTCCCATATTTCAGCTCCTCGCATATATGAGCAGTATCCATACGCCCACGGTGGCCCAAAATTTACCCTTACTGTTACCCCTGGCATTCTATTTATAATCTCATCTGCAAGAATTCTGTAAACCCTTGCTGTTGCGTAATTCCAGAATCTTAGTGTCCAGTAATAATTGATGCATGAATCAACTGCAGTTGTGTCAGTGGGTCTAATCTGCCAGGATTGTCTCCAGTTCCAGCTACCATATGTTTTTACCTCATCCCAGGTTTTTGCTTTTAAGTCAGAAGGTTTCAATCCCTGGGATTTCAGGTATTCTTTATACGCCTGTTCATATTCAGGTCCTGCAAAAACCTCTCCTGCGATTTCATCCCCAGTATCAATAAATCTGATAATGGGTATCTGGTCAGGGTCCTGCTTTTTTAAGCTTTCCAGGGTTTTTGTGACAAAAGATGAACATGCCTGTCTTATTTTCTCGATATCAAAAATTTTCATCTTTGTTGAAGGATCCTGTGGAAGCTGTCCCAATCTGAAGGTATGATGGGTCTGTTTAATTCCATATTTTTCTGCGACAATCCTATAAACACCAGCAAGTCCTGAATACTGGGTATCAAGAGCATTAAATCCGATTGTCCTTAAAGTATCTACTTCTGTTTCTACCATTGTAGGGTCTGAAAAGACAGAGCCAAAGCCCTTAAGATGTGCTTCAAGATAGAAATGTTTAAGATTAACCGGTGGTAGATTAAGGGATTTTACGAACTGGTTTCTTTTAATGATGTCTTCATCAAGGAATTTAAACCCCTTTATAAAGTCATCGGGGCTGCTTTCACTTTTTGGAATTATCATTCCAATGATATTTCCTGGAGTATGTCTTGTAAAGCTTTTTATGATGGCTTTTTCATCAGGTAGATAGGCAAAGTCGATTGTTGCATTGATAAAATCAAGTTTTTCACCAGAAACGGGTTCAAAATGAAATCCAGCATAGACAGTACCCCTTCCCTTAAACTGATCATACTCTGCAAGGTTTATCCAGCTGGTAATACTTCCTGAAGAAAAATTTTCCTTATAGGGATAGATTGTAAAATACCAGTTTGGTGGTCCGTAAAGTCCGTGAATTTTTAACCTGTATTGCCTTACATCGGGTTGATTCAATTTAACTCTGACATATTCGCCATATTCTTTCATTTCATAAACCCTTATGTCATCAAAATACACAGTACCGATACCACTGGCTTCCAATCTCAATTCGCAATAGGAAATATTCGGGTCAGGATTTTTTGGTTCTCCATACCCATAGACATGCCTTCCACCCAATATTGTTACCCCTGCAGTTGTCCAGTCAGAATCTGGACCTACTCTATTGGAATAGGGCTCACCAACTGCTCCATAAACCACCCTGATTACTCCAGTGGCTTCTCCCTTTGTTTTTATCTTGGCGCTTATATAGTATCTTTTCCCCTTTTCTATCTGAAAAGCCCGTGGAATGTATTTGCTTGTTCTTTTGTTAAGAGTTATGGCAAAAGAATACTGTCCTTCATAGGCAATATTTTCAAATGAAAAAACGATATCAGGCAATGGTTCTTTTTTTTCAGTGGGCTTGATATTCCATCCGGCGTGTTGTTGCTCAAAACCGGGATTTGATATTGGAAAAACTTCCTGTTTGACTAAGGGGTTTTTCTCCTGTGAAAACAGAAGACTGCTAACAAGCACTATCAGAAAAAAAACTTTTTTCATTTTTACCTTTCGTTAAAATGGTTAAAGTTTAAAAAGATTTTCTATCCTTTCAAGGGGTATATTAATTAGCTCGATGGTTCTTTTATTTCTTGAAAATGCCACGAGTAAATTTCCTTTATATTCAAGGGCATGCGGGTATTGAAGAGTTGCTTTTCCATCTGTCGGAACATCAATCCTTGCAATGTTTGTAAAAACCCTTCCATCATGTGTAATTGATAGATGCATCTGCTTTCTCAAAACATCCATGTTCCTGTTAGCATTGGATATAAACACTCTATATCCTCTTGCTGTCTTCAACCCAAAAAACTTGCTTGTTGCGTTCGGAAAATTTGTTTTAACTGGGTCTGTCCAAGTTTTTCCATTATCCAGTGAAAAACACCTGAAAATTTTTCTCTTCCCACTGTTGTCCCTCAAGAACATTGCTATTATTCCATCTTCCTGAACCCACCAGAATGGTTCATCCGGAAGAAAGTTAAAATTATTTTGTAGATTTACCACAGGGTAGCAATTCCATTCATCAAAAGAATTTTCTGCACCAATGAGTGTATAAACATTCATTAAAACATCCCGTCTTGTCATCATCCATTTTCCATCTGGTAGTTTTTGTGGAGGAAAATTGTTGATAGCATCGTCAAAAACTACACCTGCAAACTTCCATTTTCTATAATGCCACTTATATGCGTGAAGCTGAAGTTTTTTCCCTTTTCCAAAGGCACCAGGTCCTGTGAAATATGCGGCAAGAGCTAAAAGATTGTTTTTGTAAACCCAGAATCCACGGGCAATATAACCAAAACCCTTGTCCTGTGGTTCAGCCAGTATCTCTGGCTTTTCCCAGTTTATTGCATCCCTGCTGGTTGAATAGAGAATTTTCTGACCGATTTTTGCTTCTTCTTCGGGACCAAAGCTCCACATACACCAGAATCTATTTTCGTGATATAAAAGATAATTATGAAGTTGAAACTTCCATTCAGGATGCTCCTGGCTTAATACAATGTGGCGGGATGGTTTCATAACAGGGAGTTTTTCATAATCAAGTTTTTTTACATATTTCCCATCAATCACAAGCATTGTGCGTTGATATGAAATTGGCAACATGAGTGTGCAATTTTAGTTCTTCCTATTTTTTACTGTGAATTTTCGCCCATTCCTTTTTCATTTTTCTCATTTCTTCTGTCTTCTTCACCTTAAAAGGAGTAATCTGTTTCTCAGGTTCAATTATCCAGTTTCCATTATGGTCCTTCATTACTGGCATTCTTTTTTCAACAGGAGGCGGATTTTGAATTCTTGTTGGTTTGCTTGCATACCAGTATGCCACAGACGAGTATTCATTAGCAAGGTGATTTGCATGTCCATGTTCAATGGTTACCTTTATTTCTTTTGTGAATCTGACAGGATTTTCAATATGAAACACATAAGAACTTTGATATCCGCCGGTGTCTTCTTCATGGATTGATGAACCATTTCTCAAAAAAGCGTTTTTTTGCATTCCCCATGCCTGATTGAAATAATCTTCACTTCCTGTTCCATGAAGGTCTGGTGGCCATTTGTATCCATCAACCCATATCATATCATCACCTTCACCCCACCATGTTCCCTGAAAATTCGTTACACTGATATTACAGCCAACATAATGGCCTGTTCCTTTTGTTTCAAGGATTACATAATTATTTGACCATGCAATTTTTTCTTTATTAACAACATTTGCCTGTGGAGTATTCACGATGATTTCATGTCCCCATCCACCAAAGGGATTTGCCCTTCTAAACTCTGCATGGAAATAGCCCTGTTGTTCATCAGAATCTTCATAACTTTCATAATCAATGTAAAAATACTGCCAATGGTCTTCATTGCTTTCGTTTATAAGTTCCACGATTGCCCTCTTTCTAAATGGCATCGGAAAATAGCAATTCAGGGCACAGCCTTTGCTAAACTTGTTATTATGTCGGGTTGACGCAGAAAAGAAAAAAGACTGAAAAGAATTTACGATACTATGACCCAGACAAAAAAAATCACCCAGTGGTACAAGAACTGAAGGATAATCGGCATCATCCCAGGTAATTTTCAAAAGACATTCCCTGTAATGATTTTGCTGTGTCATCCAGATATGGGTGATTTTTCCTGGTCCTTTGATATCAGCAAGAATTTTTGAACTTTTTGCAGGGATTTTCCAGCAATCCCTATTTCTACCTGTGGTATCCCATGATGAAAATCTCCCTACTTTTCCTTTTTTTATGCGTGCAATTTCATCAAACATACTTTCCCCCTTTATTTATAATAGTTGTATTCTTCTGTTTCTTCACATCTTCCGCTATTGATCATAAATTTACTTTCCGAACCATTATTGTTAACAATTGAAAAACAATTTCCTGTTGCACTGATACTGGAATTTGAAGTACTCACAATTTTTATCCTGTAGTCATTGCCTGGATTGAGTTTCTGTGGTATCTTCCACAAAAATGAACCAGTATTACCTGTACCAATGGATTTTGCGCCGATTAGCCCCACATATTTTTCGCCCCTATAAAGTTCCACTCTCACCATTGTCCCGGGATTGCCAGTAAATCTCCATACTATGTTTTTAATTTCTCCTGTTTTCCATACTTCATTGCCAGAGGGCGAAAGCAGTATTATTGAGCCATTTGAGATTGTGAATGCATCACTTGTGGTTGTTATGGATGTATCATTTATGGCAGTAATCCTTATTCTATAATCGCTTGAGGCAGGTAATGTTGAAGGTATATACCATTGATATGAATCAGCAGTCTTATTTGTGTACACCTGCGCAATCACAGAAGAAAAATTTTCGCGCAGACATTCAATTTTCAACGATATAGGATATACACCTGAATATGTCCATGCTATTTTTTGAACTGTACCTGTGTACCATGTTTCACCACTGCCAGGAGATGTTAGTTTTATTGAAGGACCAATAATGGTAAATGGCTGGCTGATTCCATAGATTTCCGGGTTTTTTGTACTAACTACCTTAATCTGGTAATCATTGCCAGGTTCAATGTTTGAAGGGATTCTCCAGACGCAGGAGCCTATTGAATTTGCATTTGCAGATGCCGAGGAAAGGATTGTACTTACAAACTGTCCGGATTTCAAAAGTTCAACTCTCACAAAACTCCCAGCATTTCCATAAGCTCTCCACTGAATTAACTGGTTTGTGTTCTTTTCAAAACTTGCGCCAGATGATGGGCTTTCAACCAAAATTTTTCCAGACAT
>JAMWCC010000112.1 GCA_023818375.1 Candidatus Omnitrophota bacterium
TGTTTGACGGCAACAAAAGAGTAGTTATAATAACATCTGATCTACTTTATTTTCCAAAGAGCCTGGTAAATAACCTTAAAACAGAAATATCAAAAAGATTCCAAATGAAATTTTCGGACATTTTTATTACCGCTTCCCACACCCATACAGGTCCTTTTCTTGATGAGAGACTTTGTTTTGGTGAAAAACCATTGCCTGACTATACATCAATTCTTGAAAAGGAAATCATTGGAGGCGTTATTTCCTCTATAAATGATGAAGAAGATGTAACCATAGGGTACGCTGCAAAAGACAATGTAGACATAGGAATAATAAACAGGAGAAAGAAAACAGAAAAGGGAATAGAAATGCTGCCGAATCCAGAAGGTAAGGTAGATAAAAATCTGTGTGTTTTAAGCTTTGAAAAAGTGAAAGGAAATCCAAAGGTAATACTTTTGAATTATTCCTGTCATCCAACAACACTTTCAACCAGCATATACGAAATTTCGGCTGATTATCCTGGTGTAGTACAAAGAGAAATTGAAAATTATTACAGTGGTTCAATATGCATGTTTACTAACGGTTGCTGCGGGGATGTGAGACCCGGAATAATAGAAAACGGAAGATTCACAGGAGGAAATTTTAACGACATAGAACGGATGGGAAAAATTCTTTTTGGGAATGTTGTGGAACTGGTTGAAAAAACTAATTTGCTTAATGATTTTGGCATCCTTTCTTTTTCTGAAAACTTTCATTTTCCTCTTAACCCGGAGTTTATTCCTGAAAATGAAAAAAGGCTCAAAGATATTATAAAAATTTATGAAGAAAAATTTGGTTATCATGTACCCGATGAATGGAAAAACTTTATGAATAAGGAGTTAAAGGAAAAGAAAGAGATACCAGACTATGTAGAGGGAGAAATCCAGATTATTAAAATTGGAGATGTTTTTCTCGTAGGGATACCGGGCGAAGCTATGGTGGAGATAGGGTTGAGAATAAGAAAACATTCAAAAAACAAAAAACTTTTTATCTGTGGGTACGCTAATGGATCCATAGGTTATATTCCAACAAGACAAGCAGTAATAGAAGGTGGTTATGAAACCACGTCGTTCTTATATTACCTGTATCCTGCTCCATTTTCCCAAAATATGGAAAGTCAACTTGAAAGGTACATTTTAAGCCGACTTAAATGAATCATAACTTCTTAACTTATTGCGAGATAAATCTTGATGGAATCATCCATAATCTAAGATGGGTGAAAAACAAAGTTGGGGAAAAAGTTAAAATATGCTTCGCAGGAACAAAAGCCAATGGATATGGATACGGTATTTTTGAAGTCGCAGAGGCAGCAATTCAAAGTAAGGTCGTTGATTACCTCGGAGTCGCTGTGCCCGACGAAGGAATATATTTAAGGAAGAAAGGCGTAAAGACACCAATAATAGTTTTCGGCAATATTTTACCTGAGTTTGCGGAGGATGTTGTTGAATATGATTTGACACAAACTGTCTGTACAACAGATGTGTGTGAAGCTTTATCCTACCATTCGAAAAGAAAAAAGAAATTTGTCAGAGTTCATATCAAAGTTGACACAGGAATGGGAAGGATTGGTGTTTATCCAGAAAAAGTCATTCCTTTTATTAGAAAAATATCAAGATTACCAAACATTTACATAGAAGGTATTTATAGCCATCTGTCTTCAGTAGGAAGGGACGATGAGTTCACAAAACAACAAATCAACGGTTTTTTTTGTGTTCTTAAAGAGATAGAGAAAAAAAATATTAAAATACCATTGAAACATCTTGCAAATTCTGCTGCAATAAAGAGAATTCCTGAAACCTACCTTGATATGGTAAGGCCAGGGAGCATAATTTTTAATGCCGATATTCCTGAATTGAAACAGATATTCTCATTAAAGAGCAAGGTTGTTTACATAAAAAAAGTTCCTGCCAATTATAGGATCGGCTACAGAGGAAATTACATAACAAGAAAAGCAACTAAAATTGCAACAGTCGCTCTTGGATATATTGATGGATATCCGTTTCTACTTGGAGATGGAAAATGGAAGATTATAATTAATGAAAGGTATTTTCCTGTTGTTGGAAGGGTGTGTATGGACCAGATAATGGTTGATGTTGGAAATGCGAATGTAAAAATTGGAGATGAAGTTATCATTATAGGAAAGAGTAAAAGCTGCGAGATTAAAATAAATGATGTATTTCAGCAGGTAGATTTTTATAATTTTCTTGCGCCCAGTATAGGCATAAGGGTACCAAGGATCTATATTAAGGATGATAAAATATACAAGATAAGAACGATTTTTGGAGACATATATGAGAGAGATTGAAGTTACTGGTACATACAGCAACACCGGTCATATCATTGCTGAACTCCATAAGCATCTCTTAAAAAAAATCGAAGAAAAAGTCATTGAAAGTATTAGGGTTGAGGATGAAAAGATAAAAAGGTTTGAAAAGCATCTTGAAAAGTTCCCTTTCCTGATAGAAGAAATTAGCAATTATTGCAAAGGTGCTGACATTAGTTTTAAAAATCTTTTAAAGCTTAAACTTGGTAACTATAAAATTCCTGAGATATCCTGCACATCTTTATTTTCTAGTTCTGAATTTTACAATGAAAAGGCTGCCATCGCTATGAAAATAAGAGATGAATTACCACTTCCACAGTATATATGTAAGAAAAAAAATGAAGACAAAATCCCGTATTTTTTCTCGGGTTCAATCCCAGGTATCGGATACAGTTTTTTCATTAATGAAAAAGGATTTCTTGGCATTAACAATACAGGCAGTTTTCTTAAGGATGAATTGACAAGGGATTGTGGATTTGATGATTGCGATATACTCAGGGCTGTCGCAGAAAGCTGTGATGGAGTTGATGAAGCCATAGGGTTTATTAAAAAATTGCATATAGACAGGATTGTTGGGTATACGGGTAAAAAAAGGGGAATGATTTTCCTTTTTTCAGAAAGAGAAAAAGCATCGCTGGTGGAATTAAATTCATTTGAATTAAACCATAAAACAATCACATACAAGCTTGGCCTTACAAATGATTTTTTGCTTCCTGAATCTGAACAATGGATAAGAAGTGAAGAAACAGAAGGGACAAAAAGCAGCAGATTCAGGAAAAAACGTCTTGATGAGATTTTTGATGAGAATGAAAAATTAAGCCTGTGGAAGTTGATATGGATTTCGAGGGACAAAAAATACTATCCATATTCAATTTGCAGGGATACAAGTTTGATGCCGGTTAGAACCGTTTCTGTCTTTATTTCCATACTTCACGCCAGCCCTGTTTTATGGATCTGCCTTGGTCAGCCATATACTTCTCCTTTTTTCCCTTTTCTTGTAAGGGGAACTAAAATCTTAGACAAGTTCGTGAGCGGTGAAATTTCAATCAAATTGAACAAAATTTTCGAGAAGAAATGCATGAATGACGATGGCTTTCTTCGAAAACTTAAAAGTTTTGAAAAAAAGTTGAGCGAAAAATTTGAAAAAATTCAGGATATTGATGAAAAAAACATTGATATTCAGAAGGATGTTTATAAATTTATAATGGAGGTAGGAAATGAAGATTTATATAATTCCGGACCTTGAAGGAATTTCTGGTGTTACTCAATTCAGGCAGAATTTAAAAACAATGGGAATATACGAAACCATGTGCAGAAGAATGGTAAAAGAAATAAATGCTGTTGTTAAAGGAATAAAAGAAGCTGATGAAACCTCACAGATATACGTCATGGAAACGCATGAAATAGACGATGAATTATTGAGTTATGAAGTATTCGGTTTGATAAAAGGTGCAAAGGTTCCCTTGTTTGATGAATCTTTTCATGCGCTTTTTTTCGTTGGTCAACATGCAAAATCTCAGGAAGAAAAGGGAGTGCTTTCTCATACCGGTAATGCAAGAATCATGGATGTTAGGGTGAATGATGTTTCATATGGAGAACTCGGGTTATGTTCAATACTCGCTGGAATTTATGATATTTCAACCGTTTTTGTTTCAGGAGATTCCGCCTGCGTTGAAGAAGCAAAAAAATTGTTTAATAACATTATAACGGTTGAGACAAAAATTGGTCTTGGAATGCATTCAGCGGTATGTTATCATATATCAAAGGTTCTCAAACAATTACAAGAAAGATCAAAGGAAGCAGTGATGGAATTTAAGAACAATCCACACAACTTTTCGCCTTTGAAGATTCCACCACCATATAAGTTTGAAGTAGAATGGCAGTATGTAGAAATGGCTGACAGGGCATCCCTGATACCAGGTGTTAAAAAACTTTCAGGAAGGACAACAGTTTTTGTCTCTGACAATTTTGAACAGGTGTATAGATGTTATGTTGCCCAGGCACAGATCGCATTGGCAGGATACATCTAAAACATTCGATATCGCTGAGTCTTGTTATATTGAAAAACTCGAAAAGGTCGATGGAACCGCAATTAAAGAAGCAGGGGAGAGTACATATGAAAGAAGCCAGAAGCAAGGGGTTCACTTTAATAGAGCTTCTTGTAGTAATAGGTATTGTGGCTACGCTTGCAGCTATGCTGTTGCCTATGCTGTCAAGAGCCAGGGAAAGGGCAAAGCAGGCAATTTGCATAAATAACTTAAAGCAATGGGGATTAGCAATTCACATGTACACAACCGACTTTGATGGATACTTCAATTTTTATGTGGATCTCAGGGATTCCAGTGATACAATCTGGTTCTATGACTACCTAGCAAAATATATCGGAAAGGAAGACCCGAGCAATCCTGGAAGGTACGAGGGAAGACTTTCCAACAGATCATTGAAAACATGTCCCTCCAAGGTCTATATGACTGGCGAGTTTGGTTCAGTGAGAAATGGGTATAAATATCCTGACTACGGTGGTAACATTCACATTTTACCCTGTATTCAGGATGATGGAACTATCTGGGAAGAAGCGAATCTTGCAAAAAAGATCAATCGAATCAAAGAACCGGAATTATCATTTCTCTTAGTTGATGCGCACCATGGCAGGGGTACCATTGGAATACTGGAGAGGTTTGATCCCGATCCAACTTATAATGCGGTTCACTACAAGCACTCAAAAGGAGCAAATATTCTCTACGTTGATGGCCATGTGAGCTGGTCCAGACAATGCGATGAAGGTCAAAGAGGAAAAGATGCACCGATTGCTTACATCGGTTCCCGTCTGTGGAGGTAAGAAGTAGACCATGTTCTTTTTCGAAAGAATCTTTATAGAATGCGTGGAAAATAGCAATAAGAAACCCCATATTTTCTAAAGGAGACAATGATGAATATTTTAATCTTAACTGACCTTGAAGGTGTAGCAGGGGTAATAGATTTTGAGTACACCTACCCGGAAGGTAAGTACAATCACATTGCGAAGGTTTTTCTGACAGAAGAAGTAAATGCCTGCTGTCTTGGTTGCATAGATGCAAACGTAAGAGAAATTTTAGTTATTGATGGCCATGGTTCTGGTGCGATACTACCCGAAAGGCTTAATAAATCAGCAAAGTTATTTCATGGCAGACCAGGACCAAAATTCTGGTTTTTTGATAGAGGATGGGATGGGATTATATTGCTTGCTCATCATTCAATGAATGGTACCGAGAATGGTAATCTAAATCATACCTATTCGAGTAAGACTATTGTGAATATGTGGCTAAATGGGGAAAAAATTGGAGAGATAGGTATAGAAATTTATCTTGCCGGATGGTTTGGTATTCCTGTAATTCTGATAACCGGGGACGAGGCAGCTGCCAGAGAGGCGGAAAAATATGTTCCCAACATTGAAAAAGCAATTACGAAATGGGGTTTTACAAGAACAAGTGCAATATCATTGTCCCCTGCAAAATCGAGAGAACTCATCAAGGAAAAAACGATAAAGGCGATACGAAGAATAAACGAGATAAAACCAGTAAAAGTAGATGGAGAGTGCGAAATTGTAACAGAATTTCTTTCAACTTCTGATGCCCTTAGGGTTTCACAAAGAGCGTATATTCAATTAGTTGAGCCAACAAAGGTAAGAGTGAAAGGCAAAAACTTTATAGAAGTCATTGACAGATTCTTCACCTGGGGATGATGGAGAGGAAAACGTGACAGGTTAAGCAGGACAATTAAAATCCATAATCCTTTGTGGAAAAACCCCTTGATTTCATTGTCCTTCTGAATTCAACGAGTAAGATTGTATGTCTTTCTTCCCCTGAAGTGGCTGATGATTTTAATAAACCTAAAAAATTGACCTTGTTGATCCAATAGCCACTCTTATTATACTTCTGCTTTTTGCCTATAGGAAGTTTTTTTGAGAAATTTTTTCATATTGAGATATACCTCCTTGAGATTGCTGGCCGGACACTTCTTTTCATAATTGGTCTACGTACGCTACAGAAAGGTGAATTTCTTAAGATTGAGCATTACAGAAAACTCGATGATACCGCTATGGTTCCGCCTGCCTATCCCATGATTGCTAGCCAAGCAACAATAACATCCTCCATTTTACAGACTGCCATTTATGCTCCCTTTTTATGTCTTTTGGCATTATCAGCACAATTTGTTGATTTGCTCCACTACGCCTTCTTCAGGACTCATAATCAGAACCTTAGAAAAATACAATCTTATAGCCGCATAAATCAGACTTACAGGGCTTTTTGTGGTACCTATTGGGGCAATCGAATTGAGGAAATTTCTAATGAAAAGAAAAAAATCGTTCATTTATAAAATAGCAAAACTTCAAGTTTGCTTTATATTTAGCATAAATGACGGTCTGTTATTCAAGTCCTGCATACGAAATAAAAAATGGGCGGTGCAGGACTTGGCGCCCTCGCTTCCCACTTCAGCTCGGGTCGGCCATCCGCTGGTAATGCTGCGCCTGCTCGCATTACCCTACTTCGCTCCAATTCAAGTCCTGTTTGCAAAATAAAAAATGGGCGGTGCAGGACTTGAACCTGCGGCCTTTACGATGTCAACGTAACGCTCTAGCCGCCTGAGCTAACCGCCCAACATAATAATTATATCAGAAAACTTGAAAATGGGCAATTTTTATGAGAAAATTTTAGTCGGCAAGAGAGAGAAACCATGGCAAAACTGAAGTTCAACGCGGATTTTATGGGCCCGGAGTATATTATTGAAGCGAAAGATGTATTTATTGGAAGATCTCCTGATAATGATATAACTATACCCGATTATAGAATCTTCGCAACTCTTCCATTAGCGGTACAAAGTGCAAGATACAGAACCTTGCGTCATGTTTCAAGAAGACACGCCATCATCCAGTTCATTGATGACAAATACTACATCACCGATATAGGAAATGATGGTAAGGGAAGTAGCCACGGAACATTCATTAATAATGAACGCATTACACCTGGTATACGATGTGAACTTAAATCCGGGGATAGAATTAGATTTGCAGAGGTTGAGTGCCTATTTACGCTTGAATAGTTTTTGAAACAAATAACCCTATTATCCCATCAAAATTATTGAAAGAAAATCAATAAGGAGGAAGCATAATGAATCTTGATAAGTTTACAATAAAAAGTCAGGAAGCTTTAATTCAGGCACAATCAATTGCCCAGCAAAATCATCACCAGCAGATTGATGTAGTTCATCTTGCCATTAGTCTGCTTGAGAGCGATTTTGTTAGAGACTTGCTGTCAGATATGCAGGTTGATTTTAGGTCTGTCAACGAAAAATTAAATGATGAACTTAAAAAAATACCACAGGTTTCTGGTTCTTCAGGCCAAATATATATTTCACCTGTCTTAAATAGTGTTCTTATTCAAGCACAACAGGAAGCAAAGTCTCTTGGCGACAGTTATATAAGTCTGGAGCACATACTGCTTGCGATGTGTGAAATAGAAAGTAATGTGAAAACGATTTTTAGAAATTTTGGAATATTTAAAGAAAGGGTTATGAAATTTATTGAACAGATCCGGGGTGGGGAAAAGGCATCTGAACCTGGAGCTGAAGACAAATACCAGGCACTAAAAAAATTCACACGAGATCTCACTGATCTTGCTGAAAAAGGTAAATTGGATCCAGTAATTGGAAGAGATGATGAAATAAGACGCGTTACTCAAGTCCTCTGTAGAAGGACAAAAAACAATCCTGTTCTTATTGGAGAACCAGGTGTAGGTAAAACTGCAATTGTAGAAGGATTGGCAAGAAGAATTGTATCTGGCGATGTTCCAGAAAGTTTGAAAAAGAAAAGAATTTTAATGCTTGACCTTGGAGGTCTTGTTGCTGGAACTAAATACAGGGGTGAATTTGAAGACAGACTGAAAGGAGTTTTAAAAGAGATTGAGAAAAGGGAAGGGGAAATAATACTATTTATTGATGAACTTCATACTCTGGTTGGAGCTGGTGCTGCTGAAGGAGCAATTGATGCTTCAAATATGTTAAAACCTGCTCTTGCAAGAGGTACGCTTCGTTGCATAGGTGCCACTACGCTTGATGAATACAGAAAATATATTGAGAAGGATAGGGCACTTGAAAGGAGGTTTCAGCCTGTTTATGTCAAGGAACCAAGCGTTGAGGAAACAATTTCGATATTGAGAGGTCTTAAAGAAAGATATGAGATTCATCATGGAGTTAAAATCACTGATAATGCCATAGTTGCCGCAGCAATATTATCCAATAGATACATTTCGGATAGGTTTCTTCCGGATAAAGCGATTGACCTTATCGATGAGGCAGCAAGCAGACTGAGGATGGAAATGGAAAGTAAGCCACATGTTCTTGATGAAGTCGACAGGAAGATTATGCAGCTTGAGATAGAAAGGGAGGCATTAAAAAAAGAGACTTCGCAATCTTCAAAAGAGAGGCTCAAGATAATTGAAAAAGAACTTGAAGAAACAAAAAAGAGGAAAACAGAACTTGATGCACAGTGGTCAAAAGAGAAACAACAAATTGAAAGAATAAAGGAGATCAAACAAAAAATTGAATTGGCAAAAAATATCATTGAAGAGGCAGAAAGAAAAGGTGATCTTGGTACTGCTGCAGAGTACAAATATGGAAGATTAATTGAGCTTGAAAAAAAGCTAAATGAGGAGACAGAGAAACTTAAGCAATCACAGGGAAAAATTAGGCTTTTAAAAGATGAGGTTGATGAAGAAGAAGTTGCAGTAATTGTTTCTAGATGGACTGGAATTCCTGTAAGTAGGATGCTTGAGGGAGAAATTGAAAAGCTTATCCATCTTGAGGAACGACTTTCCAGAAGAGTAGTTGGTCAAAGGGAAGCAATCATTGCTGTTTCAAATGCTGTAAGAAGAAACAGGGCAGGTCTTTCGGATCCAAAAAGGCCTATTGGTTCCTTCATCTTTTTAGGTCCAACAGGTGTTGGAAAAACAGAGTTAGCAAAAGCACTCGCTGAATTTTTGTTCAATGATGAAAATGCAATTATTCGTATTGATATGTCTGAATACATGGAGAAATTCTCAATAAGCCGTCTCATTGGCGCGCCTCCAGGGTATGTTGGTTATGAAGAGGGTGGACAGTTAACTGAAAGAGTAAGAAGAAGACCATATACGGTGATTTTGCTGGATGAAATTGAAAAAGCACACAGTGAAGTATTTAACCTGCTTTTGCAGGTTCTAGATGAAGGAAGGTTAACAGATGGCCATGGAAGGACTGTTGACTTCAGAAATACTGTAATCATAATGACATCAAACCTCGGTAGTCAATACTTTGAAATGTTCAAGGATGAACAGGAGGTTGCGAAGAAGGTGAACGAACTTCTTAAATCAAAATTCAGACCAGAGTTTTTAAATAGGGTAGATGAAATAATTCTTTTTCACAAACTTACCAGACAGGATTTACAAAAAATTGTCGATATACAAATATCCTATCTTGCCACAAGATTGGCAGAAAAAAAGATTAAAATTGTTCTTACTGATACAGCAAAGGATTGGCTTGCAGAACACGGGTATGATCCAAATTACGGTGCCCGACCATTGAAAAGGCTTATTCAAAAAGAAATAGAAAATCCGCTTGCACTGAAAATTCTAGCAGGCGAATTCAAAGAAGGCTCAACAGTGGAGATAGATGTAAAAGATAATAGTCTGGTGTTTAAGTCTGTTACAGAAATAAAACAAGGCTAAGATTTTGTTGTTGATGTAAATTTGTCGCCAGAAGCATTTTTCATATAAATCTCAAGTGAGCATTGCTCCTGTTTTTTATAAAAACTTGTTCTTTTCAAAAGCTCATCGAAGTCCACCAAATGTGCATCAAAGTCTGGTCCATCAACACAGGCAAACATAATTTTCCCGCCAACTGTGACCCTGCAACCTCCACACATTCCTGTACCGTCAATCATTATTGGATTGAGACTTGCGATTGTTTTGATATTATATTTTTTTGTTATTGCAGCAACATTTTTCATCATCAATACTGGGCCTGCACAAAGGCAAATATTAGCGCGTTCCCCTGATTGCAGAGCATCTTCAAGAACCTTTGTCACAAATCCCTTTGTACCTTTGCTTCCGTCATCTGTGGCAATAAACAACTTATCGCATATCTGTCTCATCTCTTCTTCTAAAATAAGAAGGCTTGCGGTCCTGGCTCCCATCACAGCCCATACAGAATTCCCTTTATTTTTAAATTCCTTTGCCATCCAAAATATGAAAGCTGCTCCAACTCCACCTGTTACAAGTAAGACTCTTCCATAGTTTTCAATGTGAACCGGTTTCCCAAGTGGACCAGCAATATTGTGGACATAATCTCCAATGTTTAGTGATCCTAATTGCTTTGTTGTTGTTCCAACTTCTTGAAAAATTATTTCTATGGTTTCTTCTTCTATGTTTGTTCCCGCAATTGTCAAGGGGATTCTTTCACTTTCATCTAAAGGCCTTAAAATAATGAACTGGCCCGGTTGTGCCTTCTTTGCAATAAATGGATGGAAAATTTTCATCCATTTTACTTCTGAAGACAAACATTTTTTATCAAGAATCTTGTTGAAATTTTCTTTCATTATCTGCATTTTTCTCCTTTCAAAATTTTAGTTATCTTGGCTTTTCCCATCTTAAAAGATGTGTTATTTCGCTCAAGGTACCGCCTTCTCGTATTTCAGAACGAATCCTATTTTCCTTCTCAAGAACATCCATAGCTCTATTTGCGATTTCAGCTGCTTTTTGATGCGGAATACAAACAACTCCATCATCATCACCAACAATCCAATCTCCTGGTAGTATTTTTATTTTACCTATTTGAATGGGAACATTTATTTCGCCAAGGCCCTTTGGTTCTCCTGCCTGAGGACAGCATAAAGTTGCAAAGGCTGGAAACTCAAGTCTTCTGATTTCTTCGACGTCCCTAATAGCGCCATATATCACAACTCCTGCAAGCTTCTTAATAACGGCACTTTGGGTTGCAAGTTCTCCCCAGACTGCTGGTGGTTGACCGCACGCATCAATAACTATAACATCGCCCTGTTTTGCAATATCAACTGCCTCAACAGGTTTTGCCCAATCCCCGGGATAGGTTCTCACAGTTATTGCTTGACCGAAAAATTTGGATTTTACACCAAAGGGCTTAACATTAGGTATCCATCCACCCCTGTGCATAGCATCGGATAAATTGGCTGTAGAGACCTTAAGGAAAACTTCTCCGATATTTTCCTCTTTGTATCTTTTAAAAAACTCTGATTTTATACTGGTATGGGTATCTATTGCTTTTCTTATCAACCTGACTGCTTTTTCAGCGTTCTCAGATTTTGTAATAGCCCCTCCTATGATAAGGATACTTGCACCTGCTTTTACAGCATCCACTACATTTTCAGAATTCAAGCCCCCAGCAATTGCAACCGGGATGTTAGAAATTTTTGATATTTCCTTCAAGAACTCAAAGGAAATATTTCCAGTCATTTGTTGGTCAATCGGAATATGGAATCCTAAAAAATCAGGTTCCAGGCTTATTAATTTTCTTACTCTTTCAATATCACAAAATTCACCCATAAAATCAACAAGTATCTTTGCTCCATAATTTCTAGCTGCTTCGATAGACTCCTTAATGGTACTATCAGAAGCATTTGCCATTACTACAACTATGTCTGCTCCGCTTTTTGCTGCTATTTCAACCTCTATCCTACCAGCGTCAAGAACCTTCATATCCGCAACAATTAAATTTTTTGGAAATTGTTTTTTCAGAATCCTGACAGCCTCAAGACCACAGGACTTTATTAGTGGTGTTCCAGCTTCAAGCCAGTCAGCTCCTGCCCTGACTGCTTCTTGAGCAACCTTTAATGCTCTATCGAGGTCAACAAAATCAAGTGCTACCTGTATAATCGGTTTCATTTTTGACTTTTTCCTTTTTTGCGTTATGATAAATTATACCATTTTTCTAAATTCTTGCTGAAAAGGAGACAAAATGCCATCAGCAAAGGTAGCAAAAACAGGTAACGAAATTTTCGCTGAAGCAATGAGGCAGATTAACCCGGACGTTGTAGCTGCATATCCAATTACACCCGCAACAGAAATTGTCCAGATTTTTTCTCAGTTTGTTGCGGACGGACTGGTTAAAACTGAATACATTGCTGTTGAAAGCGAACACAGCGCAATGAGTGCGTGTATTGGTGCATCAGCAGCAGGGGCAAGAACCATGACTGGAACCTCAGCCCAGGGACTTGCCTTGATGTGGGAAATGTTATATATTGCAGCAGGTCTGAGACTACCAATTATAATGGCTGTAGTTAACAGAGCCCTTTCAGCTCCGATTAATATTCACTGCGACCATTCGGATACAATGGGAGCAAGAGACAGTGGATGGATTCAGATTTACTCGGAAAATGTACAGGAAGCATACGATAATATGATACAGGCGGTAAGGATTGCTGAACATCCAGAGGTAAAACTACCGGTAATGGTGACCACTGATGGCTTCATTTTGAGCCATTGTTTGGAGGTTGTTGAAATTCTTGATGATGCTGATGTCCAAAGGTTCGTAGGTGAACCACCGAAAAGACACACATTGCTGGATTTTGAAAATCCAATTACGATTGGAGCTCTTGATCTTCAGGACTATTATTTTGAACACAGGAGGCAGGTCGCAGAAGCAATGAATAATTGTGGAAGAATCATTGAACAGATTGCTAGTGAATATGCCAATCTGACAGGTAGAAAATATGAATTTTTTGAAAGATATCGGCTTGATGATGCAGAATATGCAATAGTTTTGATTGGCTCGACTGCAGGTACTGCCAAGGAAGTAGTTGATAGATTGAGAGTTGGAGGTAAAAAGGTTGGATTGCTAAAAATAAGGGTTTTTAGACCTTTTGATTATTTGAAGATCAGAGAAATACTAAAAAATATCAGAGTAATAGGAGTAATGGATAGGGCAGACGGATTAAATTCTTTTTGTGGGCCCCTATATACTGAGATTTGTACTGCTCTTTATGAATCAGACAATAGACCTGTTTTGGCAAACTTTATTTATGGACTCGGTGGCAGGGAAGTAAAAGAAAGCGATATAGAACAGGTTTTTGACGAACTATTTAAAATTGATAGAGAAGGTAAGAAGGTCAATACAAAGTATATTGGTGTCAGGGAATAACAGGAGAAAGAAATGCCATCCATAAAAGAACTTGCAAAGAGGAAAGAAAAGTTTGTCAGTGGACATAGATTGTGTCCGGGTTGTGGAGCAGGGGTTGTTGCGCGGCTTGTGATGCTGGCAATAGATAAACCTGTTGTAGTTGGCTGTGCAACTGGTTGCCTTGAAGTGTCATCAACAATTTTTCCCTATACAAGCTGGGATACTCCTTTCATTCATTCTGCATTTGAAAATGTCGCAGCCACCATAAGCGGTGTAGAGTCTGCTTACAAGGCTTTAAAGAAGCAGGGCAAAATTGATAAGGATATTGTTTTTGTTGCTTTTGGTGGAGATGGTGGAACTTATGATATTGGACTGCAATCTCTTTCAGGAGCAGCAGAACGTGGACACAGAATGCTTTATGTCTGCTATAACAACCAGGCATATATGAACACAGGAATTCAACGCTCATCTGCGACACCAAAGGGTGCTTCAACCACCACTTCACCTGCAGGAAAAGTTATTCCTGGAAAGATTCAATTTTCCAAAGACATTATGTCAATTATGATTGCCCATAGGATACCCTATGTAGCTCAGACGATACCAGGAAGGTGGAATGACATTGTGAATAAAGTTGAAAAAGCAATTAATACAGACGGATTTTCGTTTATAAATGTTCTCTCTCCGTGTCGGCTTGGATGGCCTCATAAACCAGAACTTGCAATGGAAATTACCCGACTGGCAGTTGATACCTGCTTTTGGCCTTTATATGAAGTCATTGACGGCAAATATAAGCTGAACTACAAACCGAAGGAAAAAAAACCGATTACTGAGTGGTTGAAAATTCAGGCTCGTTTCGCCCATCTTCTTAAGCCAGGGAACGAGCATATTGTAGAAGAGATACAAAAAGAAATTGATAGAAGATGGGAAGATCTTCTTAGAAAGTGTGAAACATCATAAGAAACCATTGTGTAATTCCATTAATCTAAATATTTGAATTTTGACCGAAGGCGTATTTTTGAGTAAAATATCTTATAAAAGGAGGGATAGAAATGCCGACATATGACTACGAATGCAAGGTTTGCGGGCATTCCTATCGCAAATTTCAGAAGATGACAGATGAGCCAGATAAAACCTGTCCGGAGTGTAAAGGAGAAGTTCGACGGCTTATCGGACTTGGAGGCGGGGTAATATACAAGGGTTCTGGCTTTTATACAACAGATTACAGAAGTCCTGAATATTTAAGAAGGGCAAAGGAAGAAAGCACAGCAAGTTCTTCCTGTGGAAGCTGTTCATCAAAAAGCTGTTCAACCTGCGGGAAGTAATTTTAGATTCCGGCGTAGCTC
>JAMWCC010000014.1:0-11316 GCA_023818375.1 Candidatus Omnitrophota bacterium
GCAGGAGATTTGAAGGGGAGCTGCCCGTAGTACGAGAGGACCCGGGTGGACGAACCTCTGGTGTCCCAGCTGTTCCACCAGGAGCAAATGCTGGGTAGCCATGTTCGGAAGGGATAAGCGCTGAAAGCATCTAAGTGCGAAGCCCACCCCAAGATAAGATCTCCCTCCTGGTAGCAATACCAGGACGAAGACTCCAGGTAGACTACCTGGTTGATAGGCCTCAGGTGTAAGACCCGCAAGGGTTTAAGCTGAGAGGTACTAATCAGTCGAGCGGCTTGGCACAAATCCGTAAATTTACCGCCGTTTCAAAACGGCGGTTTTTTTTTGACTTAGGAGGATGTAATGAGTTGGCACTTTGTTAGAAAAGATTTTTTAGTAAGGAATAAGGAAACACTTTTTTGTGAACTTACATCTGAACAAATAGGTTGTATGCCAGAAAAGATATGGTCACCTTCTCCTTCTATTGAACACAGGACAATTGCTTACGATGTCCCAAAACAAATTGAAATAGAAATAAGAGGAACAAAAGAGACAGGAGCAAAATTTAGTCCGCCGCCTTTTGCTGTGATAGTTTACGGAAGAAACAGAAAAATTTTTTTTGGAATTTTTGCAGAACCTGGTTGGCACTTATGGAATTCTGCGTTTTTTAAAGCAACAAAAAATGGTATCAGTGTCAAAATTGATCTTGAAGGACACTCAAACCCAGACCAGGTTGTTAATCATGTCAATCTTTGTCTTTTATATGGTGATACAGGTGTAAACGATTATGAACTTTTGAAGGAAGGAATCAAACGTTTATATCCATTATCAAGCCACCCGCAGGGGAGAAAAATTCCATCCTGGTGGTTGATGCCAATTTATTGTGGTTATGGAGATCAGGTAGGTATTTCTTATGAACTTGAAGGTCCTTATGGACCAGAAGCCAGGGCACTTGCATATTGTATTCAGGGCTTATACGAAAAATGGATTAATATTCTTGAACAAGAGGGTGTTCCATTTGGAACAATTATTATAGATGCGGGATGGTCTTTTGGTGGCGTATGGCAACCCAATAAGATTCAGTGGCCTGACCTGCGTGGATTTATAGACAGACAGCACAAGAAAGGAAGAAAGGTATTGCTCTGGATTGCGACGTGGTACACAGAAGGTTTGCCAGATAGGTGGTGTATTTTTTGTGGGAACAAAAAATTGGTTGCTGATCCAGAAAATCCCGAGTACCTGACATTTTTAAGAAGTAATGTGAAAAGATTAATTTCGAGTGCTAAAGACTGCTATAATGCCGATGGTTTTAAAATTGATCAACTTGCATATACTCCAACAGAAAGAAAGCCCATTGGCGGAGAGCACTTTGGAAGACCTGTAATATGTGGAAAAAAACATCCACCAATAAATCACAAGGGCAAATTATGGGGTTGTGAGTTACTTTATAAACTTCAAAAAGAAATATATATCGCGGCAAAAGATGCAAAAAAGGATTGTTTAATTACGAGCAGTACCGTTCATCCTTACTTCCATGATACTTTTGACATGGTCAGATTGCATGATGCGGGTATTATATTTCCAGAGACGGATGTTTTCTTAGCAATGAAAGCAAGAGCCGACCTTGCAAAAGCCGCCCTGCCCTTTCATCCTATTGACAGTGATGACTGGGTTCATTCATATTATGATAAGTGGCTTGATTTTACAACCAGAAGCAAAAATATCGGTGTACCCTGTATCTTTTATGCAGAAAGATTTGTTGTCATAAGACCTGTTCCAAAAGTCCTGCCGATTAGAAGACAGGATCTGAAGATTATTGCAAGGTCGTGGAAAAATTACATCAAAAAGCTGTAAGTATTTTTACCTGAGGAATTGTTTATCAATAAATCTTTTTTCGATTTCGATTACAGTTGGCCTTCCATGAGGGCACCTAAAAGGGTTGTTACAGGTAGTTAGCTGTATTTTTAATTTTTCTGCTTCCTCCTCAGATAGCTGTTGTCCAGACATTGTTGATCCTCTGCAGGCCCTTTTCAAAAGCTCTTCAGTATCAAGAGAAAGATTTCCATGTGAAAGGATATTTCGTACCGCCAATTCAGGGTTTTTAATTCCCACAGGACAACAGTGAATTGCTATTGTTTTATTATCCCACTGCGTAGAATGAAAGCCTATTTCTTCTAGTTTTTTCTTCCCACCAGAATTCCAGACAATCATTTCTGTGGGTGTCAGGCTTATACTTACAGGAATTAATAATTGATGGGTTTTAATCTTTCCATTTTTTATCTGAAAAAGCAATCTCTCAAATACTATACGTTCGTGGGCTGCATGTTGATCAACTATGAAAAGACGATCTTTGTATTCAAAAAGCAGATATGTTGATAATACAGTTGCTATGTATCTTGATTGTAAAAATGATTTCTTAAAATCTTCTAGTTGAGATAGTTGTTGTGAATCGCTATCAAAAAGCAATTGATAATCGTTATTTTTTTGATGATATAATTGCGTTGTTTCAGATGCTTGATTTAAAAAAGATTCTGGCTTTTCTTGATAGGAAATAACAACTGGTTTAAGTTTACTGGATAAATTTTCTTCGATAATAGTTCTCACAGCATTAAGGACTTCTACTTCATTTCTTATTTTTACTTCTCTTTTTGATGGATGTACATTTACGTCTACATTTTCCCTTTTTATCTTGATGAAAATAGCAAAACCAGGATATGTATCAGATGGGAGATATTTTTTATAAATGTCATTAACTACAAAGGATAGTCCGTTGTGTTGGATGGGTCTATTGTTTATGAAAATAAATTGCACATCTTTTTTTGGTCGCTGAACATTTATATCTCCAGAAACAAGTTTAAGAAAGAAAGATTTATCCGGGGCAGCCCAGGTAATTTCAATTAAGTTTTGTTCCTGAATATTAAATACCTTGCTTAATCTTGTTTTTTCTGAAAATTCTGGGTACAGTTCAAAAATTGTTTTCTCATTATGTATAAGAAAAAAGGATATTTCTGGATGCAAAAGTGTGTAAGGGATGAGAGTGTCAAGAATTTTTCTGAATTCATAGCTGTCTGACTTGAGAAATTTTCTCCTTGCTGGGATACTGGCAAAAAGATTATAAACTTCAATTTCTGTTCCTTGCTGCATTGCTATGGGTTTTGGGTCTGACTTTTTCCCATTTTTTACATGGATTTGCCATCCTATATCATCTTTCTTTGTCTTACTCCTGAGAAAAATTTCTGAAACAGAGCCGATGCTATAGAGTGCCTCTCCCCTAAATCCCATACTGTTTATTCGAAAAATATCATCAAAACTTTTTATCTTGCTTGTGGAGTGTCTTTGGAATAAAAGTGGTAAGTCATCTTTCTCAATGCCAATTCCATCATCACTAACTTTTATTAGGTTTTTGCCACCATTTACCAGAAGTACTCTTATTTTCTTTGCTCCTGCATCAATAGAATTTTCAATAAGCTCTTTTACAACCGATGCAGGCCTTTCAATGACTTCACCGGCTGCTATTTTACTAACTATTTCTTCTGGTAGTATTTGAATCTTTCCCATCTGTTTTTTCCTTCTCTTCTATAAGCTTTTTCCATTCAAATATCTTGGATAGCGCCTGTAATGGGGTTAGATTATTTGGGTCAATACTTTTTATTTCCTTTTTTATCTGCTCGCACGCTGGGTCTGATTGTGTAATGAAAAGTGTAAGTTGCTGGTTTTCTTCATCTGGAAATTTTTTCCCTTTTTCAAGTTCTGTAAGGATTTCCCTGGACCTTTTTATTATACTTTGTGGAATTCCTGCAAGTTGCGCTACATATATTCCATAGCTTTGATCTGTCCCACCAGGGACTATTTTGTGCAAAAATATAATTTCGCCCTGCCATTCTTTGACCGCAACATTATAGTTTTTTACACCTGGATGTGTTTTTGCCAGTTCAACAAGTTCATGAAAGTGTGTTGCGAAAAGTGTCCTTACTTTTTTTTGATAGAGGTATTCAGCCACTGCCCATGCTAATGAAAGTCCGTCATATGTACTTGTTCCTCTTCCTATTTCATCTAGTACTACCAAACTTTTTTGACTAAGATTTGCAAGAATTGACGCTGTTTCTGACATTTCAACCATAAATGTGCTTTGTCCTTTTGATATTTCATCGTGAGCCCCGATTCTTGCAAAAATTTTGTCGACGATTCCTATTCTTGCTTCAGATGCAGGTATGAATGAACCACTTTGAGCCATTATGACCAAGATTGCAACCTGTCTGATATAGGTTGACTTCCCAGCCATATTCGGACCTGTTATTATAAGCATCCTATTATCATTGCAATCAATGAAGGTATCGTTTGGTATGAATTTGTTTTGAAGAAAAATTTCCACCAGTGGATGACGGCCATCTTTAATTATGATTTCGTCTGTTTGCGAGAGTATAGGTTTGGTATAGTTTTGAGAATTTGCAAGTATACTAAATGAAAGCAGAACGTCAACTGCGCCGATAGCACTTGAGATATTGTGAATTTCTTTTGAATATTGTAGAATTTTTTCTATAACCTGTTTAACAATTCTACCTTCAATTTCCTGGATTTTCTCTTCAGCTGAAAGCATTTTTTCTTCAAATTCTTTAAGTTCTGGGGTGATGAACCTCTCAGCATTAACAAGAGTCTGTTTTCTGATATATCTATCAGGGACAAGATGAAGATTTGGTTTACTTATTTCAATGTAATACCCGAAAATCTGTGTATAACCTATTTTTAACGATGAAATACCAGTTTTTTTAATTTCTTCTGCCTGATAATTTTTTAACCACTGCCTTGCATTTTCTTTAATACTGCGGTATGTATCAAGCTCGGTGTTAAATCCCTTTTTTATAATTTCTCCTGTAGGAGAACTTAAAGGTATTTCAGGATTGATTGATTCTTCAAGAAAATTTCTTAATTCAGAAGCATCTGGGATTGAAAAATAATTATTTAAATGTGCAAATCCTTCAAGTAATTTTTTAATCTCAGGGATTAAAGCAAGCGTATTTTTTATTGCTAAAATGTCTTTTGGATTTGAATAGCCATTACTCAATCTTGAAAGAGATTTTTCAATATCATGGACATGACTCAATATTTCACCCAGTGTTTCCTGAAGTGAAAAATTATTCTTAATGATGGTCACTGCATCAAGCCTTTCATTGATTTTATCTAAATTTTTCAGAGGATGCATGATCCAGTCTCTTAATGTCCTTCGTCCTGATGCTGTTTTGGTTTTGTCCATAACCTTGACAAGTGATTCAATTTCTAATCCCTTTACAGCAGAAGGTGAGATAAATACGAACTCTGAATCATCATAAAGACAGATGCTATCAATATGGTGAAGAGGGCTTTTTGACATTTCTTTTACATACTCAAGAAGTCCACCGGTGGCTCTTATTGCAAGTGGTTTTTCGCCAATACCGATTGATGCAATTGAGTGAATTCTGAAATGCTCACATATTTTTCTTGTTGATGTTTCCAGATTGAATTTCCAGTCTTCCTGAGCACTAAGTGTAAAGTTTGAAATGTTTCCTGAAATCTCTTTAAGTAATTGATTTAAACGTTCTTGCTCTGATTCTGGATAGACGATTTCATAGATTGATAGCTTTGAAAAAATAGTTGCAAGGTTTTCAATGATATTGTATTGATTTGTTTTTATAGTTCCACCTGCTGCGTCTATAAAAGCTACGCCAAATTGATTTTTTTCACATACGATTGATAAAAGATATCTTGATAGTGCAGTATCATCAAGAAATGTTCCAGCGCTGATTATTCTAACAACCTCTCTATTTACTATTCCTTTTGCTTTTGAAGGGTCTTCTGTTTGGTCGCATATCGCAACCTTGTATCCGTGTTTGATAAGTCTTGCGATGTATGAATCTGCTGCATGAAACGGAACACCACACATGGGAATTCTGCCTGATTTTCCAGCATCCCTTGAGGTAAGAACAAGGTCAAGAATGCTTGATGCCTTTATAGCATCCTCATAAAACATTTCATAAAAGTCACCAAGTCTGAAAAACAAAATACAGTCAAAGTACTTCTTTTTTATGCTATGATACTGCCTGAGCATAGGAGTAAGATTTTCCATTTTTTTAATGGGTATGTGATATAATTAATCGGACAATTTATATTACCACATTTTGAGCGTGGATTGTAAAAAATGAAAGATATGCTAAACAGGATTTTTGATAAACTTTCACCATATGTCCCTGGTGAACAGCCTCGAGAAGAAGGATTCATAAAACTCAATACGAATGAAAACCCTTTCCCGCCACCTAAAAAAGTCCTTGACGAAATCAAAAGAAATATTAGCTCAAAAATGATTTTATACCCAGATCCTCAATCAATTGAACTGAGAAAAGTTATAGGTGATGAATATGGTTTTTCTCATGAATGGATCTTTGTTGGAAATGGATCTGATGAAATTCTGAGACTGTGTATTTATGCATTTTCAAATATTGGTGAGAAAATAGTTTTCCCGTATCCGAGCTATCCCCTTTATGAGACCCTTGCTGTAATTGCGGAAAGACAACCACAAAAAATTATTTTAAACAAGGATTTTACAGTTCCATACAAGTTTATCAGCAAATTTACCAATTGCTTAAAATTTATTGCCAATCCAGACTCTCCGTCAGGAATTTTTCATCCGGTTGAGTTTATAGAAGAGGCTGTAAAGAAAAATAAAAGAGTTTTTATTATCGACGAAGCTTATGCTGATTTTGCTACGGGAAATTGTTTACACCTTGTAAAAAAATATTCGAATGTAATAGTTACAAGAAGCTTTTCGAAGTCCTTTTCACTCGCAGGAATAAGGCTTGGATATTGTTTCGGCAAGCCTGAACTGATTTCAGCACTTGTCTCAATAAAGGATTCTTATAATGTAAATTCAATTACTCAGATAGCAGGAATTTCTGCGATTAAAAACATTGAATATGTGAGAAAAAATTGTAGCAAAATTATAAAAAACAGGCAGTGGCTAAAAAATGAACTTGAAAAACTTAATTTTTACGTCTTTTCTTCATCTGCAAATTTCCTGTTGGTGATCCCTCCAGGAAACAAGGCAAAATCACTTTATGAGTTTTTAAAAAAAAGAAGGATTCTTGTCAGGTATTTTTCTAATATTCCTGAGCTGGAAAGTTCTCTGAGAATTACTATTGGGACAAGAAAACAGCTTCTTACGATGATTGATTGTATAAAAAGATTTTATGGATATTGTTGATAAGTTACCACTTACCTATTCATGGGAAAAATGGAAAAATATTGGAATAAAGAAAAGATCTGGTATTTGCATTCCACTGTTTTCGATACACTCATTAAACAGCGTTGGAATTGGCGATTTTTCGGACTTAAAATATCTTGTTGATTTTTGTGAAAAAACGAAAAATACAATCCTTCAGGTTTTGCCTTTAAACTATGCCGGATACGATAACTGTCCTTACAACGCCATCAGTTCTTTTGCCCTTGATCCTGTTTATATCTCTCTTTCAGATTTTATATCAGAAAAAGAGATAAACAGTTTGCAGTCTGAATTTCCTGCTGGTAAAAATAACAGGTGTAATTATTCGGCGAGAGTTATAAAACTGGATCTTTTGAAGGAAATCTTTACAAAAAATTTTGAAAACATTTGTTCTGATAACCATTTTTATTTATTTGTTGAAAATACAAGATACTGGTTAGATGATTTTTCAATCTATAAAGTTTTAAAAAAAGTTCACAATGACTTGCCGTGGTATCAGTGGGAAGATAAGTATGTTAGAAAGTGTTCAGAAGATATGAATAAGATTGTCAAAGAATATAAAAAAGAAATCTTATTTGAAAAGTGGGTGCAGTACATATGCTATAAACAACTTCTTCGAATAAAAGATTATGCGAAGAAAAAACAAATTTTTTTGATGGGTGATTTGCCTGTTCTTCCGGCAAGGGATAGTGCAGATGTTTGGAGCAAAAGGGACATCTTTGATTTAAAGTTAGTTGCCGGTGCACCACCGGATATGTACTCTGCATATGGTCAAAGATGGGGAATGCCAGTATACGATCGGGAAAAACTTCGTGCAGATGGTTTCAGGTATATTGTTGAAAAATTGAAATATCTCGGAAATTTTTTTGATATGATAAGGGTTGACCATGTTTTAGGTCTTTTTAGAATTTGGGCTATACCAGCTGATGATCCAGAAGAAAATCATGGACTGAATGGTTTTTTCATTCCTGAAGATGAATCAACCTGGAAGGTGCATGGAAAAGAAATATTAACAGCAATGATAGATTCTTTTAATGGACTTTTGTGTGCTGAAGACCTTGGAGTTGTTCCTGTTGTTTGTCCTGAATTACTTTGGGAACTTGGAATTCCTGGTTATGAAGTTCAAAGATGGAAGAAAAATTATCAAGAAGATTGTTCTTTTGTATCGGCACAAAACTACAGACAGCTTGCTATTTCAAGTTTATCAACACACGACACATCATTCTGGCTTGACTGGTACAAAAATGAGGCAGGAACTGTCGATGAAGAACTGTTCTTGCTGAGATGCAGATTTAACGGTGTTGCACCAGAAGAAATTATTGATAAGATTTTCGAAAAAAATGTGTCTGGTAGATTAAGATGGAAAGATGGAATAACTGCAACACAGATTAGCAGATTAACCGGCAGAGTATCACAGGATATATTGCAGATTTACAGGGAAACATTTGAAGAAAAAGAAAAGGTTGAACTTTTATTGGGGATAAAAAGAATGGATGATGAACTTACCATTATTAAGAAGGCAATCGAATTCATTTTAAGTACATCATCAATATTTTCAATTAATTTGTTGACAGATCTTTTGTGCCTTGATCAAAAAATAGCATCAGAAATTGGTGGGCTGAGAATTAACAAACCAGGAACTACTGGGCATCAAAACTGGAGTTTTGCTTTCAGTGAATCTCTTGAAGAAATACTGGAAATGGATGTTATTGGTGAAATAAAAGATATGGTAGAAAAAAGTGGGAGATAAATTTATTGTTCATCAGGCCTATTCCAGCCCCTACCCTGCTCGTCTTCAAGTCTTTCAAGTTCAAATTCAACGATGTTATCATCCGGACACCAGCATGTTTTTTTTGTTCCAGGTTGTTGTTTTCTAAGTTCCATATAAACAGGGTATATTGAGTAAATACTATGCATACAATATTGTTCTGGTGTTCCATTTTTCGGGTCAAAACACTGCTGTTTGATTGTAAAAGTATCACCTTCCTTGTAAAATGGGCAATATTTTTTCAACTTTTTTACTGTAATTCTAACGACTGAATATTTCATTTTCTTCCCAAAAAAAAGCGGGTACTATATTGGATGTACCCTCTTTTGACTAGTAAGCTTAGAACCCGTATCTTAATCCAGTAAATGCTCTAAAGTTTGGTGAACAATAACCATCGTTAACAGAAGCACCAATTCCAATTGTCCATTTCATCTTTTCGTTGAATTTATGAGATATTGAACCGAGCGCTTCAATTGGAACTCTTTTCCCGCCTTCAAAAAATCCATCGTCGCTTCTTCCGGTAATTTCGATTGTTGCATATGTTTTTTCATTGGGAAGTAATTGTGTAAATCCAAGTCCAAATAGTATAGCATTGCTTACCTTAATTTGACCTATTCTCTCGGTATCCTGATGGCTTAATCCTACGTTGAAAGTTAAAAATGTATGGTTGCACCAGTTCCTGTCAACCACAAGATTCAATCCAAGCACCGTTGAATCAGCATTGACAAAATTTTTTTCATCACCTGTATCAAGTCCAATAAACGGTACAATCGCCAATCCCATCTGGTCCTTGCCACCAAAAAATTTATATTTTCCAAAAATTGTTAAGTTTCCAATGCCAGTATCTTTGACTTTAAGAATACCTGATGGTAGTTTGGTATCCTGATTTATGACATACGGTACACTGGCTCCAAGTGTGAAATTATCGGTTATACCATAAGCCAGTCCGAGCGTAAGCAAATGCTGATCTTCAACAAGCGAATAGGTCTTTCCTGCAATTTTTGCTTTTGAAACCTCGTCCGTAAATGAATAGAAGGCATCAAACTGATAGGTCTTAGCTTTCAATGTTGCGCTGGAATGGTTTACAACAAATGTTTGCTCACCTATCGCTGGTTTGAACAAATTAAAATCATAAGCATATCCTGATGATACCATAACCACTGCAAAGCAAACTAAAATTCCTTTCTTAACCATTTTACCCCCTTTTGTGTTAAAACGATCAGTATGCCTGCAAGGACCGCAAGAGCGAGTATTCTGAATTTGAGAGAAATCAATGCTAAAACGTAGACAGGCATCAGCATGATTCTCGCGAGAGTTCTTAATGAATTATTCTGGGCTATGATTGATGCATATTTCGGGCTATGTTTATAATACCACTTTACAAAAGCCCTACCGACTGGATTTGTCAACAGATACCTGTCTCTGAATTGTCTGAGTATCCAGACATGCCTTTCCTGATAAGAACCAAATGCTGCAGTAGCAATAAAGCATCCACCTCCACCGCCAGATACCTTCATACCCTGTGTAACGCCTGCACCTGATGGGTCGGCAATTACTCCATTTTCCTGACCATCGGCATCATATTGACCACCATCCTTCAATTGAAGGGTAATCTTTGTATAACCTGGTGTATCGGCAACGCCAGTTTTCGCATACTCATCCTGTGTATCATCTGCAGACATTGTTTTTACTTCCCATGTCTGTGTTTCATTATTATATTGATACTTGTACCAGCCACTTATTGAGCCAGGTACTTCAAATTCAATAAGGGCAGTATCTCCAGTCCCGATACCCTCAACTCTTATGTCAAATAGATTTGCGAAAACAGAGTTTGCTCCAGGGAATGACGCCACTCTAAGAGGTGTTATTCTTACCAATCCCTGTCCGACATTTCTTACCAGCGCTGTTTCCTCTGTAGCACTATCAGGAAGAATAATCTGCGCTGAACCCTGCGGGCCGATAAATGAAGGTTCGTTAGCAGGTAAAGGTGTGAATGTTTTTAAGTCAGGTGCTGATGGTTCTCCATAGGAATCCCAGCACTGAACTGACCATGCATACATACCACCCTGTTTAACTTCAGATGATGTCATAAACATCGCAAGCGGAAGGATTATTCTATTACCTGAACCTGTTAATTCAATGGTTTTTAATGGTGGCGGCAGCACTCCCTTATTATTGGTTAAATCATAAATGTTCCATACTGACTTGACTATTGTTCCACCATTGCTGGTAAATTTTGCATTGAACTCAACAGCGGTTTCAACTATGACATCGTCTGCTGGATGCAGTGCCTGTGCTGTTGGTGGTTGGTTAACAATCA
>JAMWCC010000014.1:11326-14825 GCA_023818375.1 Candidatus Omnitrophota bacterium
CACCATTTGATGTTACAGGAATTGTGGCATTGTATTCACCGGGTGTTTTTCCTGTTCTGTCTACCTGCAGGATAATTGTTTCCTGTTCCTGTGCAAGTAAACTTCCTCCAATTATGCCATTGACTTTAACAGGTTGTTTGAAAATATCAATCCAGCCTGTTCCCTGTTGATATACAATATTTGTCGGATTTATCTGCCAGTCAAGTGTTCCAGGACCACTACCAGTGTTCTTTATTACTATCTCTGTTTCTTTTGTTGTGTCGTCAACATTAACATTGAAATAAAATTGAACATTTGCTGGAGTGACATTCAATACTGGCTGGTTCAACGCGAAGACCGCAACAACATCATGCGGCTGATCCATGGTGATATTAAAAGTGGCATTCCCATTTTTATCATCTTCCACAATTTCGCCATCAAGTATCCAGTGTAAAAATACATAGTTAGTATTCGGCGTAGCAGTAAGTTGTACTGGTGTATTTTCATCGTACCAGTTTCCAGTAGCAACAGGATTTACTGTGACTGTGCCACCATTTGAAGGATTGGCTCTGTATGTCAGTTGATATTGGGTCTTCCAGTTCCATGTAATAGTTGAGTTCTGGGTCATTGTAAACTGTGTGCTGGTTGTTGTTCCTGTTGCTAAAACACTTCCAGTTCCTGTCCATCCAATACACACATATCTTGTTCCTGCAGGTCCTGCAACTGGTGAACTAACAGATGCATTTACAACATCACCAGTATAATAAACATGCTGACCAATAGATGGAACCGGAGAACCATGCGCAGAAGCAACATCAAGTGTTAAGGGTTCCTTAAGAGTGATATTAACACCTGTTTTGTTTTGTCCACTTGTTAGAGTAAATGGATTTCCTGAATATGTTCCTGATGGTTCTGTTCCTTGCTGCCACTGTCCATCAGCATTGACATCCATAAATGAAGCAGCCCAGTACTGACCTGGTGCTACATTTTGAATTTGATAATTAAATGTTGCAGATTTGGTTTGATTTGATGTCGAGTAAGCTGGTGGTTGAGTGAAATCAGAAGAAGTGAAAAGACCAACATAAATTGTTCCTATCTGTGTTCCTGCATAACTGACTGTCCCACTTACAGAAGCAAGTGCATTACCAGTGAAATTCTGCCCTGTGACATTTGCATTTGTGACTGTAACGGTTCTTGTTGCTGGTGTAAAGACATAGCCAGTTAATTGTGGGGTTATTGTATAAGTTCCTGGCGCAAGATCAGAGAACGTATAAACTCCCTGGGCATTTGGATTTGTTGTAACTTTTTCGACAGCCGGTTCAAGGGTTAACTGAACCTGAGTTACCTGTCCACTACCACCAACAAGAGTAACAGTTCCCGAGATGTTATAGCCATTGATATGAAAAGTGCCATTTTGTGCTGTGTTAGGAATCTGGACTGCCTGAAAATCAGTAAGTTTGTGACCATCTGATGTAAAGGTTATATTGGTTGTTGATGCAGGTGTTCCGACAACACTAAATTGTAATATACACAAACTACCGCTACCACCCGTAATAGGAGTTGCGCTGAAACCACCGACCTGAATCTGGCCTGGTGTACCGGTATTTGGTATAACCGTCCAGCCGGTTGTTAGTGAACCGGCAATTGCTCCTGTTGCATTTAACACTGTATTATCAAAATTTATCTTGAATTGAAATCCAGCAACTCCTGTTGCATCATCAATGTTCACAGGTATTTGAACTGTTGCAGTGCCAGGATTTACACTGGTATTCGGTATTGAAACCGTCACACCAAAAGCAGAGGCGCAACCAATTAACAGAATCATAGCTATTCGATATGGCCATCTTTTCATTTCTATCTCCTTGTTATTAACTGTTGATGACTTTTTTATTATCATACACAATTACTTTTTTGTCAAGAAAAATTTATAGATCAAGCCCTATCGCTTTCCTCAATACCAATATGACATCTGAAATATCAACCTGTCCATCTTCATTCATATCTGCCAGTTCAATATTCACCGGGTCAAGGCCTATTGCCTGCCTGAGACACAAAATGACATCTGAGATATCAACCACTCCATCCGTATTGATATCACCCTTATTGGAACTGGACAAGTTATTATCTAATTTACTTATAAATACATCGCCTTCTCCACCGTTAAAATTAGTATCATAAGCGCCAGCAGTCGTCCGAAAATCTGGTGACTCTGTTACACCAGTTACAAAGATATTACCATCTTCATCTATTGCTATGGTGAGTTGGCATTATCCCAGTAGCTACCCCCTAAAAAGGTAGAGGCAAGTAAGTTAGTTAATCCATTGTTCAGTTTGCTTATAAATACGTCGTTATATCCACCGTTAAAAGTAGTATCATAAGCGCCAGCAGTCGTCGGAAAATCTGGTGACTCTCTTACACCAGTTACAAAGATATTACCATCTTCATCTATTGCTATTGAGCTCGCTTCATCCCAGTTGCTACCTCCTAAAAAAGTGGATGCAAGTAATGGGTCTATTACTAAGGGCTGGGTTTTATCATATCTGGCAACACAAAAACTATATCTACTACCTGAAACTTTGTAAGAAACATCTACATATCTCCTTTTCCCTTCTATTTCTTGATATGCTACTGGCTTGCTAAATCTCACTTCCCCAAGTTCTGTCATTAAAATAAGTTCTCCATTTCTGTCTACCTTTATCTTTCTCGCTCCCTCTATCTTTACCTCTATATCAGATACTCTTGCTTTCGGATTTATGAAAAATAACTTCTCTACATTATTACCATATGCCCTCGCCTTTAATTCAATTCCATCCCATACCTGCCCTAAACTGACAATCTGATATGTTGATATGTCCCTTTGCCATTTATCAGGATTATTACCTCTAAATATATTTACTTTTGTTATTGCTTTTTCCTCTCCTAGTTGAAATTGTGGTTAAATTGGTTAAAAATAGGTTTTGAAATGGGAAACTTTATGATAATCCCGGGAGGGGAAAACAACATTTTCCCTGAGCATACTGGCTCAAAAAGGAGTGTGTTTTCTGCTCTCCTGGTCTCGAATAGGTTGATTGAGTCAGATGGACTCATCTTTTTCAGGAGGTTGAGACCGAGAGCACAAAGTTTCCCGGGTATTATGTTTAAGGAGGTGAAATTATGAACAATGAAAGATATTATTGCGGGATTGATGTAAGTAAAGAGAGTTTTTCTGTTGCAGTAAAAAATACAAGCTTTGTGATAGAAAACAAAAATTTCTGTATGGATAAAACAGGCTTTGAGAAAATGGAAAAAGTTCTTTCTCCTTTCAAACAGCATCTTGTTGTTGGCATGGAATCCACTGGCATCTATCACAAAAATCTGTTTTATTTTCTCAAAGATAGTGGGTATAATACAACTGTGGTTAATCCATACAAAGTAAAACAGTTTTTTAAGTTTGTCTCTGATAAACCGACAAAGACCGACAACAAGGATGCCAAAATTATCTGTCAGTTTGTTCAATATCAGGGACAAAATGCACAGTTTC
>JAMWCC010000121.1 GCA_023818375.1 Candidatus Omnitrophota bacterium
TTCTAAAGATAATATTAAGGTAATCAATGCATCCACCAACTGGACAAACCCAAAAACAAAAAAAGTTTCCGATAAGAAAAATTAATAAAATCATCAAAAACCCCGGTATGAAATATTGAAAAAGTCCAGGATTCATGATAGTAAGCGCAAAAGCAAGCAATCCGTCTATTTTAAAATAAATATTCAATGGCAATTTTTCATGCAAAGGATACACGCCCAGCTTATAAGTGAAAAAGAAAAACAAAAAAATATTAAAAAACTGGGATACCCGTCTAATCGAAATTTTTCTGCGTACAATAAAAGTGTTATTCACTTTCTTAAACATAGACTATCTTTACCTTTGATAAATCTGATTCACCAAGTCCCATTTTTCCAGCGATTTGAATGTGCCTCACGTCAGAAGGATTTATACCTAAAAGAGTCGCGCCAAAAGCATCCAAAGCCACAAAATCAAAACCTCCAAAAACCATCTTTGTTTCTTTCACATTACCTGGACCCTGTGGACCATTTGTTAAAAGTATCCTTGTCGCGTCGACAATGGTAAAAGATGGTTTTAGATAAGATGAAATGTCAACAATGCACTGATTGAGGTCTGTCCTATGGAAAAATCCTCTGTCTTTAACAGCACCCATCCAGTTCTTCATTGAGATTGTTATTCTAGCCTGCGACCCATGGACTTTTACAACAGGCACATTGATAAGTATATCTGTATCAATAACATACTCAAGTATATTAGCTTCTTTCAAAACAACACCAGATCCAATAGTGACATTTTTAAATCTGTCTGGAGGTTTCATAATACCTCCTGCAGATTCAACTGCTTCCTTAATCCCTGAAGTAACATATGTTGTCTGCCAGGGATGGCACGTGACATCAGTAACGATAACAGATGAAGCACCTGCTTTCCGGCATAAATTTACAAGGGTTCCGACAACTTCTGGATGCGTATTTGCCGCTTGGTCTGGGGTCCTATTCCACGCTATATTTGGCTTAATTACAACCCTACTTCCCTTCTTAACAAATTTTTCAATACCACCAAGTGCTTTTATAACCCGAACCGTCATATCAGCAGGCGTTGAATCTTTTGAAACAAAAATCGTAGATGAACCAGAAGCTTCAACACCATATGCAGGAAACCTTCCCCACCTTGCCACCATCATACCTATAACCGCAAACAATCCAGTTTTCAAAAATTCTTTTCTGTCCATATTTCGCTCCTTTTCATTGATTTTCAGAAGCTTAGAACAAAAATCTTCAACCTTTTTATTAAAAGCCTACCATAAAAATTATATCTGCTGGAAGCAAAAATGGCAAATAGGTATATGGAAATTTTTTTATAAGGCCTTTTCATCGCCCTACCACGATTTATTTTTATAGCTGCAGCTGTTGACATTTTAACATCATTGGTTCATATTTTTTCTTACTTTTTCTTAGAAGGTTTAAAACCAGGCAGCAAAATTTAATATAAAAATCTTATTTTTTTGCCTTTAGAACATAAAAATTAGATACAAGAGCTGGTTTTTGCTCGGTGAGTATTAAAAGTAGTCAATAAATAATTGACAAAACGTGCCAGACTCAACCGGGTATACTTTTTTAAACCCGTAAAGTTTGGATGGATGAAACGGTAATCTACTGGGTATTTTAAAAAAGGGTTATCCTATAACCGCCGGGATAGAACTATATAAAAACTATCATCCAATGTACAACCTAAACGCCTTTTTTTAAGTATCTAAATCTTTCGAAAAGTTGGCATGTTGACCGTTTTACCGCTAAGAAACAACAGACGAATCTAAAGGCTATAGAATTTATGTTATGAACTTCATAACATCATAACTTATTAACTTCATTTTTTATTTCTACGTTTTTTTTCGTTACCATGAAGAGATTTTTTCTCTTCAACAGCCGCCTGGGCAGCTGCATGTTTTGCTATACAAACTCTAAAGGGAGAACATGAGACATAGTTCATTCCAACTCTGTGACAAAACTTCACTGAATCTGGATCCCCACCGTGTTCCCCGCAGATACCAACCTTTAGATCTGGCCTTGTTTTTCTTCCTCTCTGAATACCTATAGTGATAAGCTCACCAATACCTTCCTGGTCAATTGTCTGGAATGGATCTGCAGGTAAAATTTTACCCTCCAGATAATCTGGCAGAAATCCACCGATGTCATCCCTTGAAAAACCGAAACCCATCTGAGTAAGGTCATTGGTTCCAAAGGAAAAGAACTCCGCAGACTGTGCCATCTTGTCAGCTGTGAGTGCAGCTCTAGGAATTTCTATCATTGTTCCGAATAAGAATGGAATCTTCTTCAAACCCAATCTTGTGCAAACGTCTTTATAAACTTTGTCAAAGATCCTCCGCTGGTGAGCTAATTCATTAACCGTACAAGTAACAGGAATCATTATTTCCGGCAGAGCCTTTTTACCCGCCAGAATCAATTCACCTGCTGCCTCAAGAATAGCTCTAAATTGCATCTCAGAGATTTCAGGATAGGTAATACCAAGCCTTACTCCTCTATGTCCGAGCATTGGATTACTTTCTCTCAGGGAATCTGCTCTCTTCTTAAGCTCATTCACATCTACCCCAAGTTCTCTGGCAAGAGCAAGAAGCTTTTCTTCGTCATGAGGAACAAATTCATGCAAGGGTGGGTCAAGAAGCCTTATTGTAACAGGATAGCCGTTCATAACCTCAAGCGTAGCTTTTATGTCGTTTTTCATAAAAGGAAATAGCTCGTCAAGGGCAGACCTTCTTTCTTCAGGGGTCTTACTCATAATCATCTTTCGAAGTAGAAACAATGGTTTATCGCTACCCTCTCCATAAAACATATGTTCTGTTCTAAATAGACCTATACCCTCTGCCCCAAATTTTAGCGCCTTTGAAGCATCCTCAGGTGTATCCGCATTTGCCCTGACCTTCAGTTTCCTCACTTTATCAACTATTTTCATGAACTCCTTATAAGATTCATTGTGCTCTAAATCAACATCTACCAAAGGTAGACTTCCTTCATAGACCAGACCTTTTGTACCATTAAGAGAAATCCAGTCCCCTTCATTTATTACAACTCCACTTTTTGTCCTGAATGACTTATTGTCAGGTGATATTTCAATATCTGAACAACCTACTATACAACATTTACCCCATCCCCTTGCAACAAGTGCAGCATGTGAAGTCATACCACCTTTACTTGTAAGTATAGCCTGTGCCTTGTGCATACCATCAACATCTTCAGGCGACGTTTCCTCCCTCACAAGAATAACCTTTTCTCCTCTTTGTGCCCATTCAACCGCATCCTTTGATGTAAATACAACTCTTCCCCTTGCTCCACCAGGACCTGCGGGAAGTCCTTTTGCTATCGGTTTTGTAGTCGCTTCTACTTTAGGATCAAGCATAGGTAAAAGCAGTTCTACCAGCTGCGACGGAGAAACTCTCATTACTGCAGTTTCTGCATCAATAAGTCTTTCTTTATACATATCTGCAGCCATCCTGACAGCTGCAACTCCATTTCTCTTCCCTACTCTACATTGAAGTATAAAAAGTCTTCCTTTTTCGATTGTAAATTCTATATCCTGCATATCTTTGTAGTGTTTTTCAAGCTTCTTTTGAATTCTATCAAGTTGCTTGTAAACCTCTGGCATAAGAGATTCAAGTGTCGGTAGATGCTTGCTCTGTTCATTTTTAGAATATTCATTAATAGGTGCAGGTGTTCTGATTCCTGCAACAACATCTTCTCCTTGAGCATTTACAAGATACTCACCATAAAAGTGATGTTCTCCAGTTCCTGGATTTCTTGTGAAAGCCACACCAGTTGCAGAATCATTGCCCATATTACCAAAAACCATTGCCTGAACATTTACTGCTGTTCCCCAATCGTCCGGTATGTTTTCTATACGTCTATATTCAACCGCTCGTTTACCATTCCATGAAGCAAAAACCGCACCAATACCTCCCCATAACTGCTCCATCGGATCATCAGGAAAATCTTTACCAAACCTTTCCCTAACAATTTTTTTGAATTCTTCAACAAGAAATTTAAGGTCTTCAACCGTTAGGTCGGTATCACTTTTATAATTTTTCTGCTTTTTGAGTTCTTCCAGTTTTTCATCCATCAATTTTCTAACACCCTTGCCATCTTCTGGCTCAATTCCTTCTGCCTTCTCCATAACAACATCTGCATACATCATAATCAATCTTCTGTACGCATCATATGCAAATCTTTCATTTCCACCACTCTGTCTTATCAGACCTGGAAGTGTTTTCTCTGTTAATCCTATGTTTAAAACGGTTTCCATCATTCCTGGCATAGATCTTCTTGCTCCCGAGCGTACTGAGACAAGCAAAGGATTGTCGGGATCTCCAAATTTTCGTCCCATAAGTTTTTCTATTCTCTTAAGGGCAGATTCAACCTCTTTTTTCAAGGTTTTCGGGTAAGCCTTCTTATGTTTATAGTAGTAAGTGCAAACTTCTGTCGTTATCGTAAAACCCGGAGGCACAGGCAAACGCAAATCAGGATGTCCTGCCATCTCAGCAAGATTTGCACCTTTTCCCCCAAGTAACTCTTTCATACTTTCATTGCCATCGGCTTTACCACCACCAAAAAAGTAGACATATTTTGCCATTTTTTCTCCCTCCTGTAATAAAACCGTTTATACGGTAGGATATTAAATCTTACATTCTTTTTTAAACTCAGTCAAATTAAACTCACTAAAAAAATTCTTGGCTTCTATTATATCCTTTTTTATTCTTTCAACAAGATTGCTAGCGCTTTGAAATTTTCTAACTTGCCTGATTTTCTTTAACGGAAAAACAAAAAAATCATCCCCATATGTATCAGGGATATTAGAATCAATTATGTGTATCTCAAATGAAACCGGTAGTCCAAATGTTTCAGACTTGCCATAAAACAAAACTCCCTTATAAAATTGCTCATTTTTTTTTACCACACAAATATAAACACCATGCGATAGTGGGCTGTTCCAATTTTTCAATTCAAGATTTATTGTGGGAAAACCTATCATCCTGCCAATTCTATAGCCATGAATACATAATCCAGCAACACCATACCACCTTCCAAGCATCCTTCTTACCATTTTGAAATCTGCCCTTGAAATCAACTCCTTTATCACAGTACTGCTGACAATCCTGCCCTCAACCCTGACAGGACTATGAAGATGCACAGATACTCCTTTCTGCCCTGCCCATTTATTGAGATAATCAATGTCTCCTGATCTATTGTGCCCAAATTTGAAATTACTACCAACGCAAACTGCCTTAAAATTGAGCAAAAGGTACAACTTTTCCAAAAATTCAGTATCCGACAAAAACTTTATATCTTTAAAGTCAGCCCATAAACAGACCTCTATGCCACTTTTCTCAATCATTTTTATTTTTTGTTCCCACTCCATCAGAACGAAAGAGGTCGGATAATTCTTTATAATAAACATTGAAGGCGTTGCACCAATCTTCTTAGAAATTTTTAATATGCTGCTGATAATTTTTTGATGCCCAACGTGAAGGCCATCAAATTTTCCTATTCCAATAACAGATGAAAAATTTACATCTCTCCTAAAGCTATTGAATTTTTGAACAAGCATTTAATTATTAACTTAATAAGTTATGAACTTCATAACATGCGAGAGAAAATTTCTATAAAGTCATTCATTCCGAAAGTTACTCTCATATTCCTGAACGATCTTTCGCAACCCTTTACAGCCATCTCTGCAAGCTGCTTAATATCCTTTTGACCAAGTCCGATATCGCTCAATTTAATTGGAATTCCAATTTTTTTATAAATATCAAAAAGGGTATCTACGGTCAAAATTTTTTCGATCTCTTCTACATCGTGAAAATACCCGTGTTCCTTTAAAAACGTAAGAGCATAAGGTAAGCAAAGTGCATTTGCTGTGCCATGATGGATACCATATTTTATAGCTAGTCCATAAGCCATCCCATGGACAAAGATTGTTCCAGTGTGATTAATAACAAATCCTGCATAAAGAGAGCCCAGAAAAACCAATTCAAGTTTCTCAGATGCTCCGGTAGTTACAGCCTCAATTATGTTATTTTTTATCAGATTAATTGATTCTCGTGAAAACATCCTTGTAATATGATTTGCTTTAATAGACAAAAAACCTTCTATGGCATGAGATAGTGCATCCATTGAGGTTCCAGCAACAAGAGCAGATGGTAGTGTACGAAGGATTGTAGGGTCAAGAATGGCAAGCTTTGGAATTATTCTCTCAGAGGAAACCGTCTTTTTCGTATTCTCCTGGGGATCAATAATTACTGCATATCTTGTAACTTCGGAACCACTTCCACATGTTGTTGGTATTGCAATAACAGGTAAGGGTTCATTGTCAAACTTTTCTTCCCCAAAAAAGTCTCGCAGATTTCCTGGATTCATTATTAAAACAGCGGCTGCCTTACCGACATCCATTGCGCTACCGCCACCAAGAGCAATTATTACATCAGCGCCGAATATTTTACCCGCTTGTGCAACTTTTACACAGTCGTCAATTGTTGGTTCTGGAGAGATACCCTCAAAAACTTGAAAACTAAGATTGGCTTCTTCCATTATTTTACAAACAAAATCAAGCAATCCAGATGATCTTGCAAAATTCCTGCCTGTTGCTATCAAAAATTTATTTCCAAGATAACGAACATTAGGTAAAAAATCTTTGATACTGCCACTACCAAATATTACCCTAGTTGGTAGATAGAAATTAATTCTATTCAACATATCTTCTCACCTGTTGCAATTTTTTCAAGACTTATAACCGGGATAGAACCCAGACAATCTGGGAAAGGTCCTTTAGTAGACTTTTTCCTTTTCAGTTTCGAAATATCAACCTCAATGGGATTATAAAATTCCCAGAATCTCCCTGTCATTTTGTAAACAGAAGATACATTTTCAAGACACTTTTTTGCAATCTCTGCTGCTAAATCATAAATTTTATATCTTTGTAGTCCTACACAAATCCAGAAGACCTCTGAAGGAAATAAACAACCACGCCATAAATCAAGTTCAAATCTGGGTTCTGACAGCGAAACAGCAGGCAGCCCTGCTGGAGCATTAAACTCCGAAGAACTTTGAAGTAAGGGAACCATTCTATCAATATCCTCATTCAAAGCAAGCCCACTGATAATCGACCAAAAAGATGCAGTTGTCTTTTTTGTATTTATGTCAGTCAGTTCATAATCACAAAATATTCCAGCAATTTCATCCCAGAAATAGCGAAGCATGACTCTTTTTAAATTGTTATGAGAAGCTTCAAGTTTCTGCTTTTCGTCATTCTTTTTAAGAATATCTGCCAAATAAATCAAGTTTTCCATATAAAGAAGAATTTGACAACTCAAATCTATACATGGAAACGGACCAAGTTCAGTAAAATCCCAGCGAGGAGAATTTTCATAACCTGATTCGGGTGTGTCCTTTGTATCAGGAAAACTATCAAAGTACCAGAATAAGCCTATTGTGTCCTTCCTATTTTCTTCCCACCATTTTAGATTCTTCATACCAGACTCGAAACAAAATATCGCAAATCTCTCATCCCATTTTTTATCAAGAATCTTTTTTGCCGCAAATAGCCATATCGGTGAGTGACTATACTTGTATATCCTGCCCTTGTGTGTAGAATTATACAGCGGATCAGATTTTGCAACAACCCTGGCTGCAAACATTCCGTCTTCTTCCCTTAAGCATGAATTGACATAAAGTACTATAAGATGTTTAGCTTTTTCTAAATCATATTCTGCAATTTCATGAGCAATCATAGGAGTTTCCCATCCTCCAATTCCCTTAATAGGATATCCCTTCCCTAACGATATCCATTCCCCAGGAAAAGGATATTCAGCCGGATTAACAGATTCATCTACAAGAAGTTTCCATTTTTCAATTAAATTCATTAAGATTTCCTGTTTGTTAATTAAATAGATCTTCCCAACAAGGCAGAAAAGGGTTTGATCTCATTCATGAGTTTTTCAAATAGTTCAAAAGTTAAAGATTGAAAACCATCAGAAAGTGCTTTTTCAGGTTCAGGATGAACCTCTATTATTAAACCATCAGCTCCAGCAGCTAATGCAGCCTTTGACATTGGATTAACAAGATCACGCTTTCCAGTTCCATGACTCGGATCAACAAAAACAGGAAGATGTGTTTCCTTCTTTAAAACAGGTACAGCATTTAAATCAAGACAATTTCTTGTAAATTGGGTGTCAAATGTCCTTATACCACGTTCACAGAGAATAACATTTGAATTCCCTTCTTTTAGAATATATTCTGCACAACTTAAAAGTTCGCTTATTGTTGCTTGAAAGCCCCTTTTTAACATTACAGGAATTTTTACCTTACCCACGGCTTCAAGCAAAGGATAATTATACATGTTCCTTGCACCTATCTGTAAGATATCTGCAACTTCTCCAACTATTTCAACATCTTCAGGAGCGAGCACCTCTGTAATTATAGGGATATCTATACTTTGTTTTACTTCTTTTAATATCTCAAGCCCTTCCTTTTTAAGGCCTGAAAAACTATAAGGAGAAGTTCTCGGTTTATACGCCCCCCCACGTAAGATCTTTGCACCACAATTTTTTATAAATGTTGCCGTTGCAAACATCTGCTGCCTGCTTTCAATTGAACACGGACCAGCAATAATAACTAAATGCTTGCTATCTATGGAAACATTTTTCAGATAAATTGATGTATCAGTTGACTTAAATTCCCTGCTGACAAGTTTGTATCCCTTGAGAATTCCTATGGTTTCAATAACTCCGGGCATCGAAATAAATGTTTCTTCTGACAATTCCCTAGTATCCCCGATGATTCCAATTATTGTCTTCTCTGTACCTTTAGCTACAACCACATCATAACCAAGCGCTTTGACTTTCTGAATGACTGCATTGACATTTTCTTCTGACGCATCTCTGTTCATTATTATGATATCAACCATTGGTGTCTCCTCTCGGATATGAACCAAGAATCTTTAAAAATATGCAGCTCTTCTCAAGTTCTTTTAGCGCTTTGCAAACATTTGGATCAGTTACATGACCTGAAAAGTCTATGAAAAAAAGATACTCCCATGCCTTTCTCTTTGTTGGTCTGGATTCAATACGTGTCAGATTTATTCCAAACTTTTTAAATGGAACCAGCATGTCATGAAGCGCACCAACCCTGTCTTTAACAGAAAACATAATTGATGTTTTATCATCACCGCTGGGTGGTGAGTCTGCTTTTCCGATAACAAGAAACCGCGTGACATTTTCCCTAAAATCTTCAATATTTGATGCAAGAATATTCATCTTATAAATTGTCGCAGCTACTTTTGAACCAATTGCTGCTGAATTTGGTTGCCTTTTTGCAAGATACACAGCATATGCTGTACTTTCTGTTTCAACAATCAAGACCGAAGGAAGATTCTCCTCTATCCACCTCTTGCACTGAGCAAGTGCTTGAGAATGTGAATAAACCTTTTTGATTTTCTCGAGAGTATTTTCTCTTGATAAAAGAAAATGATGCACTCCAAGAATTATTTCAGCAGTTATCTTCAAATCACTATCAACAAACATATCCAGTGTATGAGTTACCATTCCTTCCGTAGAGTTTTCCACAGGAACAACACCATAATCTGCTTTATCCTTCTCAACCTGTCTGAACACATATTCGATCGTTTTACAGGGACAGTAAACATTTTTTTCACCAAACTGGTGCAAAGCAGCCTGATGGGTAAAGGTACCTGCCGGACCAAAATATGCTATCGTGAGAGGTTTTACAAAAGACCTATATACCTTAAAAATTTCCCGCATGATGGTTTCTAAATCCTGATTTGACAATGGTCCATTGTTAATTCTTTTTATCCTATCAATAATAATTTTTTCTCTTGCAGGATCAAACCTCGGAAAATTTGAATCCCTCTTTACCTCATTTATTTCCTTAACAATCTTTGCCCTTTCATTGAGCAATCTTATGAATTCCCTATCGATAAGGTCTATTTTTTTTCTAAGTAAATCTATTTTTTTGTTGTTCATTACCATTTCTCCCAGTACAGTAGAATCTCTTCAGGTGATACTTCAACCCCAGTTTTAACCGCACCAACCCTTACGGGCAATACAAACCTGGATCTACCTCCCTTTGCTTTTTTATCGTACCTTATGGAATCAACTAACTTACTGGCTGAAACATCGCTTCTTGTTGGCAAACCATATTTCTCGACAAGAGAAATAATATCTTTAAAAAGTTTCTGTGAACATAGTCCTTTTTTGAATGCAATATACGTTTCTCCGATCATTCCCACAGCAACAGATTCACCATGGTTCAAATTTTTACTATTTATTTCTACAGCATGCCCAAATGTATGACCAAAGTTCAAAATTTCACGAATTCCCTTTTCTTCTTTTTCATCGGATTCAACAACTCTTTTCTTTATCAACACACACTCATAAACAAGCCGACTGAAAAATCTATGCAATTGTGATTTTTCTAATTTTTGTAGAAAAGTGAAGAGTTTTTTGCTCCTGATAACAGCTGTCTTGATAATTTCAGCCATACCCTGATTTATTTCTCTTTCTGGAAGCGTGTTGAGTGTTTGTATATCCATCACAACAAAGTACGGCTGATGAAAAACTCCTATAAGATTTTTTCCCCATGGAAGATTTATTCCTGTTTTTCCACCTATAGAAGCATCTACCTGAGCAAGAAGTGTTGTCGGTATGGAAACAAATTTTATTCCCCGAAGGTAAATAGCAGCAACAAAACCTGCAAGATCACAAACAACTCCGCCTCCGAGTGCAATTATGATATCGCTTCTATCCATTCCAAACAGAGAACATTTTTTTAACAACTCATATGCAACTTCAAAGTTTTTTGATGCTTCCCCTGGTTTTATGACAAAGATATCAACTTTTTTTCCAATAGAAATCAAACTTCTCGAAATGTTTTCACTGTAAAGATTCGAAACATTTTCATCCGTAATAATTAAAATTTTTTCACCTGCTGGGTACTTTCTAAACAAATCACCTATCTTTTTTAGAGAACAACCGATGTAGATTGGATAACTCTTACTATTAAGCGAAACTTCTATCTTTTTCATTTGTCGTCCTTCTGTGGCTTAATAAGGATTATAACATAATTCAGCTATTAAATTAAAAGAGAAAAGTATTGTATAATAATTCGGGGTGAATAAAATGAAATTTAGGGTCAAAAAAACAGATTCGCTGAATGGTATTGCGTTTATACCTTCTAGCAAGTCACATACAATACGAGCTGTGGTTATAGCGTCTCTTGCAGAGGGGAGATCGTCCATCTTGAATCCTCTTGATTCTCTGGACACACTTGCTGCGGTAAACGCTTGCACAAGTCTTGGAGCTACAATAAATCTTGAAAAAAGCAAATGGAGTGTTGACGGCTTTAGCAAAAAACCAAAAAAACCTGAAAAGATAATCGATCTTATGAACTCGGGCACATCATTCAATTTGATATGTGGAGTAGCTTCCTTGGGAGATTTTGAAGTTATTCTTGATGGAGATGATTCTTTAAGATCAAGACCAGTGGAACCCCTGCTCTCTTCTTTAAGAGAACTTGGAGCTATAGCCATGTCCATAAACGGAAATGGTAAACCGCCAGTAAAAATAAAAGGACCTGCAATAGGTGGTAAAACAAAAGTTAACGGTATTAATTCGCAATTTGTTTCATCACTCCTTATCCTAAGTCCACTTCTTGATAACGACACAGAAATAATTGTTGAAAATCTTTGTGAAAAGCCGTATGTCATGATGACATTAAGATGGCTTAATGAACAAGGAATAAAATATATCACAAATGAGGAACTCAACTATTTTCTAATCCCTGGGAAACAATCCTATAAACCCTTTGAAAAAAATATACCGGGAGACTGGAGTTCAGCCACATTTCCATTAGTTGCAGCAGCTATTACTAACTCAGAAATTACCGTAAAGGGGGTAGATATTAACGATGTCCAGGGAGACAAGAAAATAATTGAGTATATGGAACAATTTGGGTGTAGTATTTTTAAAGAAAACTTCGGCATAAGAATTTCTCCTGGGAAACTCAAGGGCTCAGAGATTGATCTAAATGCTACTCCTGATGCGTTACCTGCATTGGCAGTTGTTGGTTGTGCAGCAGAAGGAACAACAAAATTATATAATGTTCCTCAGGCAAGAATAAAAGAAACCGACAGAATTAAAGTTATGGCACAAGAACTATCTAAAATGGGGGCAAAAATCCAGGAAATAGAAGACGGACTTGTGATAAGTAAAAGTTCCTTAAGAGGCGCAGAAGTTGAGGGGCATAAAGATCATAGGGTTGTTATGGCACTTACACTTGCCGGGCTTATCGCAGAAGGAGAAACCATAATAACAACGGCAGAATCAGTATCTGTAACATTTCCAGAGTTCTTTAGCATGATGAAATACCTTGGTGCTAATATAGAAATCGAAAAATAGTTTAAAAAGATGAGAGTAACTGTTGAACCTTATCAGCAGCTTCTTCAGGATTAAAAACCGAAGTATCAACAATTCTATCTGCAAAGCAAGAAAAATCTTGTTCTTTTATGATTTGCCTGATTTGAAAAAGCGCATTCTGCTTTTTTAATAAACTTTTACTTTCTTTCCCTGGATTTATGCGCAAAAGTATGATGGAGGGTTCTGCAGTAAACCAAATGATGATACCGTTTTTTTTCAAAAGATTCCTATTTTTCTCACTGGATATAAGGTCAGGACCCACTGTAATTATACAATTTTCAATATTACAAATCTCTTCGATTATGCTATTTTCGAGTTTTCTCAGATAATCTACTCCTTTCATCTGCAAAATATGAGCAACTCTGTCATTCTCTTTTTCTTCAATCATCTTTTCAATATCAAAAAGTTTCCTTCCCAATCTTTTTGAAAGTATTTCTGCAACCTCTCTACGCCATGTTCCATTAAATCCTGCCAGAACTATCTTCATAACCCCTACTTTTAAAATCTACCAGTGCTTTCTTCATAGTTTCTATTGGAGCATCAAGTCCTGTCCAAAGCTTAAAAGATACCGCACCCTGAAAGACAAGCATAGAAAGGCCATCAAGAAACTTCAATTTTCTCTCTTTAGCGTACGAAATCAAAATGGTTTCTCTGTTGTAGACGATATCATATACAAAAATATCCTCCCGAAGGTTTTTTTTATCAACAAGTACAATATCATCGCATTTCATTCCAACAGATGTTGTATTTATTACGATATCTACATTTTTCCAAATACCTGAATCATTTCTATCTTCAAAAGGAACTACCCTAATATCTCTAAACCCAAAATGTCTCAAAAGGTGATCTTTTAGCTGCAATGCTTTTTCTATGGTACGATTACATATCATAATCTCTGAGATACCAACCCTAACGAGAGTACCAGCAATGGCATATGCCGAACCACCTGCTCCAAATAGGAAGACTCTCTTTTTTTCTGGGAGAAATTTTCCATCTTCTTTTAATGAACGTAAAAAACCCGGACCGTCTGTAGAATAACCTTTAAGGATTCCTCTATCGTTCACTATGGTATTACACACACCAAGAACCTGGACTTCTTCATCACAAAAATCAAGGTATTTTACTGCTTCCTTTTTGTGAGGTATTGTTATGTTTACACCCTTTATTGAAAAAACCCTTATGGCTTCAATTGCTGCTCTAAGATTATCCGGACATACCTCAAAAGGCACATAGATCCAATTGAGATCATAAAACTTAAAAGCTGCATTCTGAAATACAGGAGAAAGTGAATGTTTCACTGGATACCCGAAAACACCAGTTATGATTGTTTCCCCATTGATCATCATAATATTTATATTTTAAACTTTCGACAAGGAAGGACAAAATTTTTACAGATTTTGACATGATCTACCAAATCCTTAAAATATTAAAAGATATCAATTATGAACTTCATAAGATAAGGAGAAAAAAGTGAGAAAGATTGCGGTAATAAATCAAAAAGGTGGTTCCGGTAAAACCACAACTGTAGTTAATGTCGGAGCAGCCATTGCCGAATCAGGTTATAGGGTTCTCCTGATTGACCTTGATCCTCAAGCACATACGACCATACACCTTGGTTTCGAACCGTTTAAATTAGAAAAATCTATTTATGACGTTCTTGTAAACGGAGTTTTTGTTGATGAAGTTACTATGCAAACTCATCTAAAAAACCTTTTCCTACTACCGGCAAAAATTGAACTTGCAAGTGCTGAAATTGAAATGGTAAACACCATAGGCAGAGAGATAATCTTAAGGGATGCTTTAAAAAAATCAAAAAACCATTATGACTACATTTTTATTGACTGTCCGCCTTCCTTAGGTCTATTAACGTTGAATGCTCTAACAACAGCATCAGAAGTTATAATACCAATCCAG
>JAMWCC010000033.1 GCA_023818375.1 Candidatus Omnitrophota bacterium
TACTGATCGTGCTGTTTGAACATTACATAATGTTGATGCATGCTCACTCCTTTTTAGATAAATTCAGGCATCGGGAAAATTGCGCCTGATTTTACAAGTTTCCTTGAGACATCCAATCTTTCAATCCTGAAATAAATTCCCCATGCCATGGCTTTGTTTGAGCCAAGAGCAATAACAATCCTGTGTTCACCCGGTTCAGCATTAAATTTCACAATTGCCTTATCTTCCCAGGCAGGGTTTGTTCCTTCAGGGTCATGGAAAATTTCCTTTTCATCAATCCACATTTTCACAGGTCCATCATATCCAATACATGCTGCAAGCTTCATCGGCTCTGCCAGTTTCATACTTCTTGAAAACCATATAACAAAGTCCTTTCCTTTGTACTCAGCAAGTTTTTCATGCAAATCACAGAACCTTGTTTGGAATTTCATTCTGTTCCAGTTGATTCCATGTGAATGAGATATGTCTAATCCATTCAGTTTTGCATCTATTCCCTGTGGAATTTCAAAAGGAAACATAATATCCCATTCTGTAAGCATACCCGTCAATGCCCGGTATTTGCCTAATCGTACAGGTCCAAACACAAAAATTACTCTTCCGTCAACATCTTTGATGTTGCAATATGGATCAAGGCCATAGCCATGATAAAGAGATTTACCTTCAATCCCTGAAAGCGATAGATTCGTTCTCAATATGACAGTGTCCTTAGAAATTTTAATATCATAAATGAAAGGTCCCGGTTCAGGGTCTCCAATAACGAAGCCGGATGGTCTTATGCCATCTGGAACAAAAAATGATTTAGCAACATTTTTGAATTTAAGAATTATGTCTACGTAATTGTTTAGTGGATTAACTTCCATCTTGATGTTTTTTTCATCAAGTTCAATCGGTGGTTTTCCTTGTCTATTGAAGCCAATTAAAACACTCATTGCATACGCAAGGTCCTTACCCAGTCTGTTTTGATCTCTTCCACTGATATGTATGGTATCGTCAAGGGAAAGATGGACTGATGGGACAAGTGAAAAATTTTTTATTTTTTTTAAAAGTTTGTATTGCTGGTTCTGGATTGAATTCCAGTATTCTCTGCGAAAACCAGTATTTATGAAGCGACCAATCTGGACAGCAACAAATGGCAAATCTGGTTTTTTCAGGTCCTTTCTGAATGAACTAACAAGTTTTTTCATCCTTTCAGTGTAAAGTACGCATGCATCCTGGGTTGAATCTGATTCTCCCTGATACCAGATAATTCCTGCAATTTTCCCACCATTTTTCTTAATCCTTCGAAGTGTTGCACCATATAAAGACTTCCCACCAAGTTTTTTTAATGATGGGTCCCATTGAGACATACTTGTTCCACCATGCGCGCAGGCAATAATTCCCTGTGGAATTCCTGTCAGGTGATACATTTTTTGCGCAAAGGCAACAGCTGGTCCTGTTCCAATTATTGGTTTTACTCTTTTTTCTCTAACAACTCCTAAATCGACATGCACGTCATCAACACATTCCCACAAGTTATGTATAGGATCCTTTGCAATATCCCATTTATCATTCATATAAAAAGCCCTTACCATCGGATGTGGTTTTGCTGCATCTTTCAACAACCCACAACCCTGCATGTTTGATTGCCCAGCTGCAACCCATACATAGCCAGCAAGGATGTTTTTGACTATCTTTTTTTCTGAAATTTTTCCATCTTTTTTTTGAATACAGATCTCAATCGAATATGGTCCTCCTGCTTTCAGCCCTTTGATTTTGCCATTGAAAAAGCCTTTTTCTGCGTCACCAGCACAAACATTTCTGAAGCCCTTTACTATCCTGCCATTATTATCTTTTACAGTTAACAGAACCCTGCCATGGGTAAAACACCTTCCAGAAAATTCAGAGTCAGTGATTTTTTTATCGTTGACCTGAAGAACCATATTATCAAACAGCCCCACCTCTACTTCCATGCTTCAATCTCCTTTCCTAAAAAAAATTTTTTATTTTTTTAGCAAAATGACATCAACATCTTTAAGAGGAATTTCGCACCATACAATACCTTTATCCTGTACGAAAGGGATTTTTCCTGCCGTAACACTTTCAACTTCATTTATTCTTTCAGAGCACAAAACACCAAGTTTAACCTTTTCCTGTTCAGAACCTGACCAATTTAAGATAGTGACTGCAACACCTTTTTCACTTACAAGTGGAATTGCCTCAATCATTGGCTGGCTCACCTCAACAAATCTTTTGACTCCTGCTTTTTCAACAGGTAACAAGATTATGTTTCTTATGTTTTCTGAAAAACCGCAGGGTAGTTTGTTATATCCGGTTTTCCCTGATTCAATCTGTGAAAGAAAATATGAGCAACCAGGATAAAATGCATAGTGGACGATCCCACCTTTGCCAGCAGGAATAAATACAGCAGCAACACTTCCATCAGAAAATGTTGCCAGGATTTCAGAATTCCTTTTATAAGAGACAATCTTCCCTTTTGACCACGCTGCTTTAAATGAAAAATTATGAAACTTCACTTGGTCAATACCTGACTCCTTCCATTTGTTCCAGGTAATAATTGTTCGAGGTTGAGCGCTTTCATCAATTTTCATTCCCGCCCAGGAGTAGAAACTATTTGTAGGTTCGTCATATCTATCAGCAGTAATTGCTCCGTAAGTTGTTATAAGTGTACCACCACCTTCAACCCATTTTTGCAATGCCTTTATACACTCTAAAGGAAGATTTGGTGCAGTGATAAACAGAACCTTATAATATGCCATGGTTTTTGGATCAAGAAGGTCTGTTTCATCAACAAAATCAGCAGGGATATTTGCATGCATTAGAGCAAGATAGATATTGTAAACTTCAGCCATATAAGTTGTTGTAGCATGATTCTGATTAACGTTTGTCGCATCGACAATTCCTGATGCCTTTTCCATCTCTTTCTGATCCCACACAAGACTGCTTTGTGGTGTAAGAATTGCAACCTGTGGTATCAATGGCTTGCCAGGATACAGTAGTTGTTCTGCTTTTGCAGCCATGGTTGCAGCCCTCATTGTGCCTTTAATTACTGCTGGATTTTCAGACCAGCAATTTCCAGGAAAATTGTATTCTGGACCAAAGACATAAAATTTTATAATCTTTCCGCCATGTCCAAAGATTGTCATCATTTTCTGGGTAACACCTTCACCTGCTGTACGACCTATAACATAGCCCCCGAAAATGACATTACTTTTTCTTGCTGCACTTTTCAGTTTACTACAATAGAATGACCATTGATAGGCAAGGGCGTCTCCAAACCAGTCCTCTGTCCACATACAGGTAGAGCCCCGTGCCCTTCCAAACTCAAGCCAGTCATGACTTCCCATTGCTGCATCAGGACTGGTTTTATCAGGATTGTGTCCAAATGGACCAGGGAAATAGTATCTTCCTGCAAAGAAATTCCAGTTAACAGTAATGGGTAGTCCTGGATAAAACGCTTCTTCAAGGGCTTTTGTTGCTCTTGCAAAAAGTCCATTGGAAACATCAGCAAAAAACCTGCATGTCCAGTAATAAAGCCGTCTTAATGGCAATTCTTTATTTGCGACACTTCTACCAACTGGTTTAATAGTATTCCAGTTCCACCCAGAGCCGCCTAAATCCTGTGGTTTAAGTCCTTTTGACTTAAGGTAATTATGAAATCTTTCGAGGTTTTTTGGGTTTTCATTGACATGTTTGAAAACCGAAGGGAAGTACCAGCCAGGTTCATCTGAAACTGCAAAAAGAGCCATATCTTTGACATCATACCCTGCAGCAGTATATTGTTTTGCAATATCATTAGCCCATTTTTTCAGCGCTGTATCAGAGGTAATTGTTTCATCGAAATCAAATGCATAGCCCGGTGGGTTATAAACAGCCCAGGTAATTTTATTTATTCCTGTTTTCAGCATCAGTTCCCTTAAATTTTTATCAGCAGGCATTAATAAAACATTAAAGCCAATTCTTGCTAAATTATCCAATCCTTCCTTCCATTCATAGAAATTATTTCCGCTTCCGATGAATCTGTCTGCAATGATTAGTTTTTCTGGTCTTTTAACCTCGCCGATCACTGAAGCAGCTTCATCTATGTGCTTCCAGTATTTTTGATTATATTGTGCCATCGTACCCATTTTTGAAATACCAGATTCTTCCCATTGAACTATGCCTATACTCATTGGACCTGAAACATAGGAGAGCGCCTCAGATGAATACTGTCTTGCATCAATATCAAATTCAATATATACCTTTGTATCAGGAACACATGGATTGACGCTTATATGCATTACCAGTGGCAACCTTCCAAGATACAGGTTTGGGTATCCTTTTTTGATAGCTATGATATCTTCCGAATTTACCTTTGCCCAATCACTCCATTTATTTTTTTCAAGTGAAAAATTTATTTTTGTACCGCCAAAAACTACCTGAAATTTCTGTATAGTACTGGATTGTGGTGGCTCAATTTTTATCCTGAAAGAAAATTCTTTTCCATAGGAGAAAGCCGAGCTTATGCAAATGCATAGCAAAGTCATTATCCTTATTATAAACTTCATTTTTCACTCCTTTTTTAATTTTGTACCAATGAGTTCTGCTGCTTTTTCTCCTGACAGAAACATTCCACCAAAAATTGCGCCCATCCTTGGTGAGCCAGAGACAGCATTTGCTGCCATACCACAGGTAAAAAGCCCTGGATAAACTTCTCTTGTATTGTTAATTATTTCTGTTTCTGCTTTTTCTGCCCACATTGATTTTTCTCCGCAAACCCCACCATCAGCAGTATCAAGTTTTTTGCCTATTTTTCTTTCAACTATCCTGCATATTTCAGCATCATGTCCTGTGGCATCAACAACAAATTTTGCTTTTACTGAAAGAGGGTCAACATGAAGTTTTGACCACACAACTGCACTCCAGTTAATTACAATGCCACAGATACAGTTTTCTCTTATTATCACATCTTCAACACTCATCAGATTGAAAATTTTCGCTCCTGCCTTCATTGCTTTATAACACAAAGCAGAAATTGTCTCTATGGAGCTTGCAACAAAAAGATCTTTGTTGTACTGGTGGGTTGTTATTCCAAGCTCATCAAAAATTCTGATAACTTCCTTTTGAACAACGATGCTATTGAACATCATTCCACCACCAGGCATACCACCACCAGCCCGAAGATGCCTTTCAAAAATAGCCACTTTATAACCTGATTGAGCCAGTTTATAGCCACACATCAGGCCTGATGGACCCGCTCCCACAATGGCAACATCAACAGTTAAATTATCAAGAAAATTTTTTGTAAAATCTTCAATAATTGCCCTTGAAATGTCAATCTCATCCATTTTTTCTCCTTATTTTGAATCCTTGTTAACGACTTCTTCTGGAAGCATCAATTCCCATGGATTTCTTGCAAAGCAGCTTGGTACTGTCATAAGAACACACACCCCTGTTGCCTGCTGTATCTTCCATATTTTTCCATCTTCTCCCTGTTCAACAGGAATACTGAAATACGCCTGGGTACCAGGAAAACTATAAAGTTTTTTCCCTGAAGCGCTTATAACTGTGCCCTGTCCTGTTGCATAGCCACCAACAAGCCTTGTTCCTTTCGGTACATAAAAAACAAAGCTCCATCTTCCAGTAAAATATGGTTGATTTTCAAATGAAGTGAAAATTGTTAAAGGTAATTTATCTAAAAAGTCAACCTTTGTTCCTGCCATTCTGTCAGACACTTCTATCCAGTGGAGTCCCTGATATTTTGTTTTAAGAGTGATTGTGTGTTCCTGTTTATCTGGCACAACATTTGCGCTATCAACAAAGGTTGAAAATTCCTGCTGTGCAGGATACAGAAGTATATTGACATCACCCCTATCTCCATAAATCAGACCACCTGTAATTTTTAGTTTTATTTCTGCAGGTGCTTTCTCAACCCAGATGTAATAGGTATTTTTTCCCCTTGTTGTGAATGATGGTGTATCTTCAGGAACAGTTTGAGAAAGATTGAGTTTTGTTGCAGGGACAAGCTTGGTGCTGAAAGAAACTGGCTTGAAATCAACAAGTTTATTGTTTGCAATGCCATCTTCAATGATTTTCTTTATCTCATCTTCTGAAAAAGGCTGTGTAATTTTCCATGGATTTTTTCCTTCAGGAACATTCCATTTTGCTTCATCAGGTACTTTTACGCTTCTGTCTCTGGTTGGAAGGTCCCTGTAAAGGGCAAGTGAATGAATCATACCTGTGTTCTTTATGCGATAGGCAAATTTTATGACATCCTCAAATGCTTTTTGCCTTGCATCTCCACTTGATGCTGAATATTTTTTAAACAATTCAACATACCTTGTGTACAGCACAAGGTCATTGATCCTTGCCTGAATCGCAGGGTCTGTTGTTTTTTTCTTTGCTTCAGCAAGTGCTCTGTACATCCTTCCTATCAGGTCTTCTGTTAGCAGTGGCTTATTGTCCTTGTCAATAAGATTGTAAAACTCCTCCATCTTATCCTTTGCAGGACCAAACATTTTTTCAAAAAAGTCTTTTTTCAATTCATCAACCCTTTTTGCTTCATCCACATCCCATAATACTCTTGCTGCAATGTAATAGCCAAGTCCATTTGGTCCCCAGTTATCACTTGATTCTGCTGAAAGGAATCTTGCACCTTTTTTGTGAAAATCAGCGATGCTGTTTGCCAGGGATTTTACCCCTGATGCTTTTGGTGAACCAGGCAGGTCCCTGTCCCAAACATTGACGCCATAATATTCACGGATTCCTATTGTTGCACCTTTTTTTGCCCATCCATCTATCAACTGGTCAACAGTATATCCACCCCTGATAAACGCTGTTGCAACACTTATAATGACATTTGGATGAACCTTTATATTGGGTGGTGGTGAATGAAGATTGTATGCATACATTCCCACGTATTTATTCCCAAACTTCTTTGATATTGCTTCTGCGACTTCATTGGCTAATGTTAAAGCCCTGTCAGAGATACTGCCTATTTTTGCGCAATTTTCACACTCGCACCAATTACCACCATCACTCGGTTCCATTGAAATTGAATCAGCATCAGGATTTTGTTCAAAGTATTTTATTGCATACTCAACAACAAGTTTTCTTAAGTCAGGGTTTGATATGCAGAATTTTGAAGATTTTCTTTCTCCACCAACAAGTCCAAGATATTCTGGATGCTTTTCAAACTCTGTCTTATTCTTTGAAATAATATGGTCATACGCATGCCCTGTATTCAATGCGATACTCACTACAGCACGATTTTTCTTGCACCAGTTGTTATATAGCGGCTTGAGTTCATCCCATGTTCCATAGCCATACCATATCCTTCTTGCATAATAATCAGGAGATTCAACTTTATCCACATTGATTGAAAGATCTTCCTGGCTTGGTACATATTCCCATTTTGCACTTGGAAAAAACTGCCTGTATCCAAAAAGATAAAGCAGATCCCAAACTGCGTCTTCAACTGCAGTATCTGTTGCACCTATTACATAAATACCATTTTTATGGGAGCGCAGAACATAAAGTTCCCTTTTTGTCATATCTTTTGGGTCTGGCTTTTCTTTTAATTGAAGTAAAGGAAAATCTTCAAACCTTCCAACAACGATTCCTTTTTTTCCATCACCACTTACAACCTTAAACTGGCAGTTTGCAATTTTACCAAGATAATCAGCAAGGTCCTTTGCTGCCTGCTTTGTCCTTTCAGTTGCACTTTCTGATATTACGATATCTGTCAATGCTGCTTTCCCTTTTGCTATCTGGAATTTTTCTCCTGCATGAAGAAAATTCACTGTCATTGCCACCAGGATTAATACTAACAATCTCTTTTGCATATGCCTCCTTTTTTGGGATACTGCCTTAATTGTAAATTAGAGAGTAATTCTTTGCAACAATAAGACGCTTCTTCAACAAGAAAGTATAGTTAAAATTTCTGAATGCCACTTGCTTTTTTTTTAGTGTGGAAGTATATTACACTATGGAGGTGAGAAATATGATGAAAGTTGTGTTATGTACGGCAATGATGATGATTTGTGGATTAGTGATAGGAGGTGAGAAAATGGGACAAAATATCAGGTGGCTCGGGCATTCAAGCATACTTATTGAAAGGGAAGGGAAAAATATTTATGTTGACCCGTGGAAGATAAAACAAGGGAAAGCCGACCTAATTCTAATAACACACTCACATTATGACCACTGCAGTCCTGAGGATGTAAATAAGATAGCTACTGAAAAGACCACAATCATTGCGACTTCTGATAGTTTAGAAAAAATTACAAAAGGCGTTAAAAAAACGATATCACCAGGTACTGAAATTGACCTGGGCTGGGTAAAAATTGTCGGTGTTCCAGCTTACAACATCAACAAGCAATTTCATCCTAAATCAAACAGCTGGGTTGGTTATGTTATTAAATTTTCAGATACTTCAATCTATATTGCAGGAGATACAGACTTTATCCCGGAGATGAAAAAAATTAAGGCAGACATAGTGATTGTTCCTGTAGGTGGCACATACACAATGAATGCCCAGGAAGCAGCTTCAGCAGTAAATACAATCAAGCCAAAAATTGCAATACCAATCCATTTTGGTGATATTGTTGGTTCAAAAGCAGATGCAGAAAAATTTGCATCCCTTGTTAAGGATGTTCAGGTTAAAATTCTTACGCCCGAAAGATGAACATCAGGTTTTCCTTTTGTGATTTTTTGAAATCCAAACGGGCTTTGTTTATTTAATTTACACGATAGAGTAAAAAAACTTTGCGAGATTATCCCGGACGAAAACAGGAAATATCATGTACCTTTTTAGATTCAAGAATAAAAAGTGACATGTCAACCCTTTGTGATTCTTGACCATCTATCTTAAACAAGACAACGGCGAAAAATGGATGAAAAAATATTAGAAATTTTGATACAGAATGGAATGGAGAATTTTGAAGAGTTTGTCCGGAGATATGAAAGAATGGTTTATGGTATTGCATATAGATTTCTAAATAACCACCAGGACGCAGAAGATGTAACTCAGGAAACATTTCTTATTGCTTTTAGAAAGCTGAAGGAACTAAAAAAATCGGGTTCTCTCAATGCCTGGGTTTATAAGATTGCCCTCAATGCCACAAGAGAGGTCATGAGGAAAAAACAAAGAAAGAAAAAATTAATGGACAATATTACACACCAACCACGAATACCAATCACAAGCGTCGGAGAAAGCGTAACAATGATAGATATTAATGTTATTCTTGATAAACTGTCGTCGCAACAGAAGAAAGTTATTGAACTGAGGTATTTGAAAGAGTTGAAGATAAAAGAAATCTCAAAAATTCTTGGCTGTACAACAGGAACAGTAAAGACACATATTTTCAGGGGACTCAAAATACTAAAGGGTGTTATGCAAAATGGAGACCTGTAAAAAATTTTATGAAAATGTGATTCTTTATATGGAAGGAAGTTTAAGTGAAGCACAGAAAGAAGTATTTGTATCGCATCTTAAAGAATGCAAAGAATGTCAGAGTTATCTTCAATATATGAACATGTTAGTTCATGACAGGGCATCGGATATAGATACAGATGTTGAATACTGGGATAATCTTGCAAAAAAAATAACAAAAAACATTGACAGTTTCTGTAAAAAGATTGAACTCAGAATATTGAGGTTGAAAGGACTGCTTGTTGGATTGCTCTGTTTAAGTTGCCTTATCCTGGCTATACTGAAAGAATATCATAGAAATCAGGAAATAGTGAAGAACTATCATCTGTACAAAGATCTACCAGTTATTGAAAAACTTGACGAATTGCAGGAGCTATGTGCCTTTCAGGAAGATGGAAATGAGTAAACATCATTTTTTAAACAGGGTTCTTGATATATTAATGGTGGTTTGTCTTACGGGTACAATATTCAACATTGTTTCTTTTTTAAAACTTAAGAAAAATCACATTTATTATTATATTTTACCAGGAGATATGCAGATTATTAAGATGAAGGAGAAACCGGAGATAAATGCTAAATTCTTATATTCTACACATCCTGAAGAGAAAAAAAGAATACTGCAGAGCCACAGACGGTTCAAGGATATGAAGGAAACTGACAAAATATTTGTCCTTCAAAATTATGTTAAGTTCTTGAAAATGGATAAAGAGGAAAGACAAAAACTGAGAGAATTTTACATGAAGATTTACAGTGAAATGTAAACCTTTTTCAAATTAAGACATCTACATATTATGAAAGGCCTGCCATCAAATGGAACAAGAAGGGAGGTGAACACAATGAAAAGAATGACTGCAATCCTGGTTGCTGTGGCTTTGATATCGTTCTTTGGTATCAACGTTCTGGCTGCTGAAGCCCCCAAAACCACACCACCTGCAAAATCACATACACAGACAGATACATCTGTGCAACGCGCCTGGAAAATTCAGAAAATTGAAGGAACTGTCGTTAATGTGGATACAGTAAAAAATACCATTACGATAAAGAAGTCAGATGGTTCTGAGATTACATTAAAAGCCACCAGTCCAAAAACACAGGAAGAAATAAAAAAGGTAAAAACAGGTGAAAGCATATCTGTGCTCTGCAAGGAAAGTAAGAAGGAAGGGATGGTTTTGAAAAATGTAATCAAGGAAAAACCTGACAAGGGAAAGAAAAAGCAGGGAAAAAAGTAACAGATTAGGAGTGACTTAATTATTTGATGGCAGGCCTTGATATTTGAGATTTTGCATCCATAATTGCAGTACGTATTTCCTTAAAAATAGATCTTTTGAAATTATATTTTTGCCAGGTGTTTTTTTGTTTTTCTCTCTAAGATGTTCAATTGTTTTTGTTAATTCAAGTATGTCTATTGTGTTTCTGGTATTCAACAAGGGTGTTTTTATCTTGTGTTGTGTATGTGGTAAGTTCAAAACTCTATTTAAAGGGGTATCTATCTGATATCTCTTTTTCACTTTCCCATTTATCCTTATTTTTTCTATTAGTTTCATCTGAGGGGTAGTATAAAAAATATTGTGTATAAAGGTTAAAATTAGGATATAGATAATGGAAGTTAAAATGGCTGAATGGAAGATGACGAAAGAAAAATTTGGGGTGATAAAGCAAGAGGCAATAGTGAAATATACTACTTCCTATATACTGCCTGTTGTTATGCAAAATCTCTACCATCTCATCTAATATCTACTTCTTCATCTTCTTACTGGACTTTTTGTATCTTGCTGCATTATGCTTTATAATTGTGTATCTCGTCTCCATAGTGTAAATCCCTTCGGTATCTCGCTGACCATCTGTCTTTCCTTTCGTTATCCCAAAAATAGCTATATTTAACCGGATGGTCAGCTCTCTTTCAATTATGAGGAAACTACTCCTTTTCAGAGAGATTATTTTTGATGAATGCCGTGCATTTACACACCAATAAAAAAATGTTAACATTATAGGGTACTGTCCATATATAAGTTCTCACAATTAGAATTTTAAAGCTAATGGAAATTATCAGGGAAAATTGCGGGCTTGCAGGGGTTTTTAGGAACAAAAGAGCAGCAGAGATCCTACATGCATGTCTATTTTCATTGCAGCACCGTGGACAGGAAGCAGCCGGTATCATCCTTGGTAAAGACGATTCATTTTCTTTTCACGGTAATCGTGGACTCGTTTCTGAAATTTTTACATCCCAGGTAATAAAATCAATGGAAGGTGATTATGGCATAGGACATGTCAGGTATTCAACCACAGGCAGCAACAGTTCGAGAAATATCCAGCCGTTTTTTATTGATTATAAAGGGCAAACAATCGCTGTCGCCCACAATGGCAATATTACCAACAGCAGAATTTTGAGAAGCAAACTTGAAAATCAGGGTGCAATTTTTCAAACAACAATGGATAGCGAGATAATTCTGCATTTATTGGTAAGAAGTCGTGGCAGGGACATAAGGGAAAAACTTGCTGGCACACTTAAACAGTTGAAGGGAGCATTTTCAATTCTTGTTTTTGTTCAAGACAAAATCATTGCTGCAAGAGATAGTTGTGGCTTCAGGCCTTTGAGCATAGGGAAACTCTCCGATAGTTTTATAGTTGCTTCTGAAACATGCGCCTTTGATTTAATTGGAGCAGAGTATGTGAGGGATGTTGAGCCAGGAGAAATGGTAATTTTTTCTGACAGTGGAATTGACTCTTACAAATGGACAGAAAACATAAAAAAATCGCATTGCATATTTGAGTTCATCTATTTTGCAAGGCCTGACAGTTGCATTTTTGGAAAGAGTGTTTACCTGACAAGAAAAAGATTGGGTGAAAATCTTGCGATTGAATGCGATTTTACAGCAGATTTAGTGATGCCTGTTCCTGATTCTGGCTCAATTGCTGCAATAGGATTTTCACAAAAAAAACAAATACCACTGGAGTTTGGAGTTATAAGAAATCATTATATTGGAAGAACATTTATTCAACCATCCCAGAAAATGAGAGATTCAGGAACAAGGATAAAGTTAAACCCAGTAAAGTCCATTATCCAGGATAGAGACATCATCGTAATAGAAGATTCCATTGTACGGGGAACAACCTGTAGAAATAGAATCAGGGCTTTGAAAGATGCTGGCGCAAAAAGGATAATGCTTGGCATTTCGTGTCCACCGATAAAATTTCCATGCTATTTTGGAATTGATTTTCCTTCAAAAGAAGAACTCATTGCAAATAAAATGAGTGTGGAAGAAATCAGAAGATTTCTTGGATTAGACGGGCTATATTATTTGAGTTTAAAAGGGATGCTCGATGCAATGATGTTACCAGCAGAAGATTTCTGTACAGCATGTTTCACTGGCAGATATCCTATTAGACCAGATTTCAGTTTCAATAAATCTCAATGGGAGAGGAAAGATGGTTGTGATTCTTGATTTTGGTTCTCAGTATACCCAGCTTATAGCGCGGCGTGTCAGGGAACTGAAGATTTATTGCGAGATATACCCGTACAATGTGCCTCTATCAAGCCTGAAAGACAAAAATATCAGTGCATTTATATTTTCTGGCAGTCCCGGACACATTACCCAATCAGAAGTTTCCTATATGCCTGATAAAGAAATTTTCAATGGAAAATACAAAATTCTTGGTATTTGTTTCGGAATGCAGGTCATAGCGAAATATTTTGGTGGAAAGGTTGAAAGGGGTAAAGTTAGAGAATATGGCAAAACCGTTTTCTACCCTGAAAAAGATACAATCTTTGAAAATGTGCCTGAAAGCACGATTGTATGGATGAGTCATTATGACCAGGTTATGGGATTACCAGAAGGTTTCAGTGTCATTGGGAAAACAGACAATTGTCCGATAGCAGCAATGAAAAATACCGAAGGAACAATCTATGGTCTTCAGTTTCATCCAGAGGTTGTTCATACTCAGAAAGGAAAAACAATCCTGAAAAATTTTCTTTACAAAGTTTGCAACCTGAGATTTGACTGGACTCCTTCTTCAATGGTTGAGATGGCAAAGAACGAGATTAAGTCAAAGATTGGCAATGGTAAAATTGTTTGTGCATTGAGTGGGGGCGTTGATTCTTCGACCCTTGCTGTTATACTTCATCAGGTTGCAGGAAACAATTCCCTCGCGGTTTTCGTAAACCACGGACTTTTAAGGAAAAATGAAGAAAATGAAGTGAAAAGTGTCCTTGGTCCTATGGTAAATCTAAAATATGTTGATGCATCTGAGATTTTCCTGAATAATCTAAAAGGTGTTTCTGACCCTGAGAAAAAAAGAAAAATTATTGGAGAAACATTTATCAGGGTATTTGAAAAAGAGGCAAAAGAATTTGGTGCTGAATTTTTAGCCCAGGGAACACTGTATCCAGATGTAATAGAAAGCGTTTCTGCTTTTGGTGGACCCACCTCAAGGATAAAAACACACCACAATGTAGGTGGACTTCCAGAAAAGATGGATTTGAAACTTGTAGAACCATTCAGACATCTTTTCAAGGATGAGGTGCGAAAAATAGCGCAATCAATTGGACTGCCTTCTCATCTTATTCAAAGGCATCCATTTCCAGGACCAGGACTTGCTGTAAGAATCATCGGTGAGATTGACAGGGAAAAAATTGAGATACTCAAGGAAGTTGATGCTATTTTCATTGAGGAACTGAGGAAGGCGAACCTTTATAATAAAATATGGCAGGCATTTGCAGTGCTTCTGCCTGTAAAAAGTGTTGGAGTGATGGGTGATCAGCGCACGTATCAGTATGTGGTTGCACTCAGGGC
>JAMWCC010000094.1 GCA_023818375.1 Candidatus Omnitrophota bacterium
ATACAGGATAGGAACAAGTTCAAAATCCTTGTTTGTCTGGTCTTCTTGCAGATTTGGGATTGTAATTGTTGTCTGGGTATCACTCCAGACAGTATCTGAAATTCTGACCCTTACCACTCTATATCCATCCATTTTAACACGAAGTTCGTAGTTATTCCCTTTTATAAGATTGGAAAACTGATACGAACCAGTGTGGTTAGGTGATGTTGTTCCTTCAAAACCACTTGTTAAATTCTTGCAATAAACAGTCGCCTTTGTCGGATCTCCTGTACCACCAACAAGGTTAATCTTTCCTGAAATACTTGCTGTTTCAGCACCTTCTGTCCATGTAAAAATAAAGTCCTTTCCAGTTGCATCAGGACCCACAGAAACAGTATATTCACCGCCTGAAGGAAAAGTTATTTCATAGTACTGGTAATTCGGATCAGTTGATGGTACTGTTGCCCGCAATTTATAAGTCCCTGCAAAAACACCAGGAATGTAAAAATTGCCCTTTGAGTCAGGATTAACAGGAGTGTAACTGCCACAGGTAATCGTCACAGCTGTTATATCAGATGGCGTTCCATCAGGACCACCTACGAAACTTACTTTCCCAGCAATTGTGTATGTGTTTTTGAAAGCGAGTGTAAAATTAATACCTGATTTTATGTAGGATGGTGCATCAGCAGGATCAGGAAGTTTGATTGAATAATAACCATTGTTTTCCAACGGATATGCGATTCTGTAACCAGGTAATTCTGCATAAACATTGTAGGTTCCTGGTGGTAGGTTCTTAAACTCAAACTCGCCAAGAGAATTACAATTTGTTGTATACCCACCGCAATGGACAACAACATCTGTATATGAACCGGTGCCACCACTTATCGTAACTTTACCCCTGACATCATAACCAATCTTAAAAGGACCATAAGTGATAATATTGTAATTTCTAACAGAACCTTCAGAAGTAATATATTCTCTACCGTTAACATTAATTCTAAGTGCCTGGCGCGGGGTCCCATCAATATTAAAAGGTATCGGCTTTCTATATGTAATTGGTTCTTCGTGCTGTGCATTATGAGATGTTATAACAAGATACCAATCACCAGTTCTGTTTTCTGTTATTACCCAGTTACCAGTTGACCATTTTGGATCCTCTTCTGTTGGAATTGCCGCAGGACTAGTTGTCCATTTAATGTGATAATGGTCAACATGTCCTATACCAAAAGGAATATTACTTGAAAAGGTAAACTTGGTTCCAGGGTCATAACAAACATTGGCATCCTTGTCGTGTGAAATGTCGGGTGGTTTTGGTAGGGTCCAGACTTGCGCAGTTGTGGAAGACCAGGCTGTCTCATCCATATCTCCATTTCTTGCCTTTGCCCGGAATGTATAAGGTGTATTTGGCTCTAAACCCTCAACACACCAGTAAGGCCAGACATGGTTTGATGAGTAGGTTGGTGGAGTTGCTGAGGCATTATAGGTTGCAGGACCATTTTTTAAATAAGAGTACCAGTAAATATTGCCAAGAGGTGGTTGTCCTGTAAGGGCGGGAAGTGGGTCATAATCATCATTATATTTCCACCAGCCATCTCCGCCGTATATGGGTGGAGCTGGTTTATAATATGCCGGATCTGTGCTTGGAAAAGGAAAAGATGTGCTGCTCAAATTTTTGCCTGTTTCTAAATTCTCAATATAAAATGCTGAATTATTGGGAACAAAATATCCAAACTTGTTTCCTGTGGAAAGAATATTTGATGGAAGTGGTTCTGCCAATCTCACTGTTAATTCTGTCTGTCCTTTTGGCCCAAAAACTAAACCTGCAACTGGTTGAATACTTGTATAAACGGCAACAAGAAATCCAGGCGGATCATAGGTTGGATCTCCGGTAGCCGGATCGTAATAGTAATGTCCCCTTGAACTGTCATAATTAGGTCTTGGACTTTCGTTGCTTCTGTCATGGCGAGGAAAAGCGTACTCATTGTTCCACGCAACAATCACTCTTCTGTACTGAGTATTTGGTGCAAGTCCGGTTTCTGTATAGGATGTTATATTGGCATTTACTGACCAAACAGGAGTATTGCTGAGTATATACCTTTTAAGGGTATTGTCCCAGTACCACTCATAGCACCTGAAACCCTGCTCATTGTTGCTGTTATCCTGCCAGGTCCATGTAATTGAACCAGTTGTATTTGAAACATGCTGTAGGACTCCTGGCGCAGAAGGTGCTGCATTTAAAACAGCACAAGAAAAAAAGAAACAGAAAAAAGCCGCAAAAAAAACAAAAATCTTTCTTAACATTTTATTGCTCCTGTTACTGGTAAAGGAAGGTAATGTAATGTTATTGAAACCTGATAGGCGAATAGTACGACTCATTAAACTAAAAACTCTTGCCATAATTGTGGCTTCTCCCACTTTTACCATTACAATTATGATAAATTTTATCCTGTACCCTGTCAATAGCCCTACAATATTTTGACGCATCAGAAAAATTATGGTTTATGTAGACTTTGACTTTAACCAGCATGATATTAAAATTTATCCATCAACAGGGAGATTACAATGTCAAAAAAAATTGAAGTAGTCAAAGAAATTTCTGTTCCTGTAATTGATTTTGCTGCAAAGGAGTTGAAAAAATATTTGAGAAAATCAGGATACAAAGGAAACATCAGATTTATCCTTTCCTGCGATGCAAAAAACTCTGAGATGGATTCTTTTTCGATAAAGTGGCAGGATAAACAGTACATTATCAAAGGTTCAAACCCAAAAAGTGTGCTTTTCGGTGTCTACAGATTTCTCCATGAACTTGGATTTAGATGGCTCAGACCAGGAAACCGCGGAGAAATAGTTCCGAAAATTTCAAAAATACCACGAAACATTTCAATCAGAGAAAGGGCATCATATAAATACCGAACCTTGTGTATTGAAGGCGCAACATCAATACAACACGCTATTGATCTGATTGACTGGGCGGCAAAAAATTATATGAATGGATATTTCATCCAGTTTGATTATGGAACCCATTTTTTCAAAAGATGGTATTCCCATTCTGATAATCCGCACCTGAAACCCGAAAAATTCGATATCGAGGATGCCAGGAAAGCAGTAGACACAATTGCTAAAGAAGTTAGAAAAAGGGGGATGCGGCTTGAAAAAATGGGGCATGGCTGGACCTGCAGGGCACTTGGAATAGAAGGCGAAGGATGGGATACAACGCAAGACGCAATGAACCTGATACCTGAAGAAAAAAAACAGTGGCTTGCAATGATTGATGGAAAAAGGCAATTTTTCAAAAATGTTCCTCTCAATACCAATCTATGTTATTCAAATCCTGCAGTTAGAAGCGCTATCGCAGATGCAATAGTTGATTATGCAAAACAACATCCTGAAGTTGATGCCATACATTTCTGGCTTGCTGATGGTTCAAATAACAACTGCGAGTGTGAAAACTGTCAAAACGAAAGGGTTTCAGACTTTTATGTAAAAATTCTGAATGAACTTGACGAAAAACTTACAGCAGAAGGTCTTAAAACAAAAATTGTGTTTCTGATCTATGTAGACCTGCTCTGGCAACCTGAAAAGGAAAAGATAAAAAATCAGGATAGATTCATTATAATGTTTGCTCCGATAACAAGAAGCTATATCCAGTCATTTGCCGATACAAAACCAGAAGAAGGGATCAAACCATATGTGAAAAACAAGCTTGAGTTTCCAAAAAATGCTGCTGATAATGTGCTGTATCTAAAAAAATGGCAGGAGATTTTTAATGGTGAAGGAGTTGACTTTGATTATCACCTGATATGGGCCTGTTATTATGATTTAAGTCATTTTACCCTTGGCTCAGTTTTGCACAAGGACATAAAATATCTAAAAAACATGGGACTTGATGGCTTCATCTCATGTCAGAACCAGCGGACTTCTTTTCCTACGAATTTTTTGATGGAAATTCTGGCAAAAACATTGTGGAATAAAAATTTATCCTTCAACTACATTGTGAATCAGTCATTTTCGAATGCCTTTGGAAAAAAAGACGCAAAATATGTGATAGGATTTTTGAAAAAAGTATCTGAGTTATGGAAGCCATTTTTTGAACCAGTTTTTATCCCAAAGCCTGATGAAGCAAGAATTAAAAAGGGGATTGAGAACATAGAGAAAATGAAAAAGGCTTGTGATAGATTCAAGCCGTTTGTAGAAAAGAGGGCAAAAAACAACAAAGGTGCAATTGGCTGGTCGTGGAAATACCTTTATTTTTATCTTCAGATGCTAGAATTGATGCTGCCGGCTTATCTCTCATACCTTAAACGCCTGCCGGATTGTGAACAAAAATTTGATAAGATATTTGAATTTGTTAGAAAAAACGAAAAAATACTCCACCCTGCCCTTGATGTCTCCACATTCATTAAGGTGCTTCAATGGAGAATAAATGAAGCAAAAGGATTATTATGACCCATAGAGAAAGGGTTATCGCAACAATAAAAGGAGAAAAGCCCGATAGAGTTCCTGCTGATTATTATGGCACACCAGAAGCCACAAAGAAATACCTGGAACTTTTGAACCTGAAGGATGAGTTTGAATTGATTGAATACCTTGATACTGATGTCATCAGGGCAGTATCTGGACCGGGTAAAGCCAATTTTAGAAGAGAAAATGAGTTTATGAAAAATGTGGAAACACCTGAAGAAGTTAGACGCCTTTCAAAAGATATCCCGCCACTTGCTGACATTATTGATAATACCCCGATTATTCAGGCAAGAACAAGACATCCTGATTATGCAATACTGACATATGGACCTGGTTCATTTTTCCTGAGCGCAAACAGTTTTTTTGGTTATGAAAAATCTTTGATGTATCACGCAACAAGACCTGATTTAATAAAGGAGCTTGTTAAGTGCGGACTTGAATATGCAATTGAAGTTATTGACAAACTTTATAAGGATACAAAAAATGCTGTAGATATAATTTCTCTTGAAGATGATTTTGGAACACAAACAGGGCTATACATAAGCAGAGAAATGTTTTTGGAATTTTACAAACCCGCTTTTACCACACTGATTGCTCATATCAAAAGTTATGGATATTTTGTCCAGTTTCATTCATGTGGAGCTGTCTCTGAATTGATAGATGATTTCATTGAAATAGACGTTGATATACTGGATCCAGTTCAGGTTTCTGCAAAAGGAATGGATATTGAGAAACTTGCTGAAAAATACAAAGGCAAAATCTGCTTCCATGGAGGAATTGATACCCAGAAATTACTTCCATATGGAAGCGTGGAAGAAGTAGAAAGACAAGTCAGAAGAATGATAAAAATTTTTGAAGGAAGAAAAATTTTCATCTCTCCTTCTCAAAATTTTTTGCCTGACATTCCAGTTGAAAACCTACTGGCAATGTACAATACACCAAGAACCTATGAAGGATAAAAAAGAGATTGCCGAAATTATCAAGACTCATCAAAAAATTAGAGGACAGTTAGAAAAAAAACTTGATGAGTTTGAAAAAATTGGATTAGAACTTAATAAAAATGAAATCCTTAAGGAGTTATGCTTTTGCCTTTTGACGCCACAATCAAGAGCAGAAGTATGCTGGAACTGCGTTGTGAAAACTTACAAAATTCTTAATGATGAGAAAACGGATTGTTCAGTACTTGAAGGTTTATTACGAGGTGTCAGGTTTTATAAAACAAAAGCAAAAAGATTACTGGAAGCAAAATTAAAAATAAACCAGGTTATTGAAATGCTTGTGTCAACTAAAACTGCTGAAAGAAAAAGGAACTGGCTTGTACAAAATGTTAATGGACTTGGAATGAAGGAAGCAACACATTTTTTAAGAAATATTGGAATGTCAGAAGACCTTGCAATACTTGACAGACACATTTTGAGAAAACTTGAAAAAATTGGCGTGATAAAAAATATTCCAGCATCTCTTACCCAGAAAAAGTACCTCAAAATAGAAAAGAAAATGCAGTTATTTTCAAAAAAGATTGGTATCCCTGTTTCACATCTTGATTTTGTGTTCTGGTATCAAGAAACAGGAAGAATCTTCAAGTAGCCCTTTCTTTTTCAATCTTTTTTTGATAGCCGCTTTCTATAAATGCCTCAATCGGGTCAACAGGCACTCCAAGTTCAATCCTTGCCCTTGCCACAATTGGTCTTACATCGGCATTTATAATCGCATCATTAAAAAGCCTGTTAGCTAAAAGGATTTCATCTGAATCCTGATATTGAGCAAGTTTTTCTGATTGAACAAGCATCGCCTTTGCAAGGGATAATTGCAGTGAGTCAACTGAATGCAAAAGTGCCTGGATTCTGTTTTCCCTTCCACCACACTGGTCTATCATATATGCCCAGTTTTTCCTTTTGTTTTTACTGACAACCACATCCCCTTTCACAAGTTCATAAAAAATCCTTGCCATTTGGGGATTTGGCTCAACCGAATGGTCATCATCAGCAGCATACCTTGTATTAAAATGGAAACCACCCTTCATCTTTTCAGAAATAAGAATCGCGACTATCTGCTCAATGTTTGTTCCATGATGATGATGACCAAGATCAACAAGTACCCCAACGTTGTCTCCTAAGGATTTTGCTAAAGCAAAAGAAGTTCCCCAGTCAGGTATTGTTGTGCTGTAAGTCCCTGGCTCAAAAACCTTGTATTCTATCAAAATTGTGATATCTTTCGGCATCTTTTCATAGGACTTTTCAAGACATTTTTTCATTCTTTCATATGCGAGTGCAAGATCAATCTGGCCTGGATACATTGAGCCATCAGGAAACCACAATGTAACAACACCATTGCACAAATCTTTTGCAATTTTTCCTGCTAAAATTGTCTGCTCAATGTATCTTTCTTGAGTTTTTCTATCTGGGGACGTAAAACTACCCATATGAGAACCTTTGAGAAAGTATGTAGGATTAACTGCTCCAAGCTCAATTCCCCTTTCTTTTGCTTGTTTTGCAACCTTCTCTGCAATTTTATAATCAGCTGTCATCCCATCATCTGAAAAATCCCATAGCATATGCGTGGCAAACCTTTTTGTTACGCCCGTAAGTTTGTTGATAAAGGCAGCATCATCAAGCTTTTCTTCAATGTTCCTTGCAGCTCCAGGATACATATACCCGCCGAATCTTCCGCCGCCAAATGTTCCTAAAGCCCAACCAGGAATTTCAACCTGAAAGTTCTTTATTGCCTCAATTGCTTTCTCAACTACCTGCTTACCAAATTCTTCCTGAAGCATTTCCAAGCCAATTTCAATCCATTTTTCACTTTTACTCATGGTAGCTCCTTTTTTCAATCAAGACCAATTGCCTTGCGTAAAACCTTTACTACATCAGAAATATCAACCAAATCATCACCTGTAAGGTCTGCCCTTTTAATCAACCAATCAGGATATGGTGGCTGATAAACCATGTCCCTTACTTCAAGGTTCAATCCGATAGCCATCCTTAAGCACAAAATAACATCTGAAATATCAATACTTCCATCTGTACTGATATCACCTTTGTCTATTTGCAGGTTATAAAATATTGAAAGCCCGTCTGGATTTCCCCTTACAACAGCAATATCAATTGTTCCATTTCTGTCAAAGTCACCTGTACAAAGCGCCCTTGGATATCCATTTCCAACCGAAAACTCGCCAGCAAGAGTAAATGAGCCATCATTGTTTCCTGCAAGCAAAACAAGATTGGTTGAACTAACGCAAGCAACAATCAAATCAATTTTTCCATCGCGATTGAAATCACCTGCAACAATATCATAAGGGTTCGGATTACCAGCAAACTGATAAGTGCTTGATATATTGTATGCTCCGTGTCCATCACCAAGAAAAACTGAAATATTCTGGTCTGTCCAGTCGCAAACAGCAATATCTGGATTTCCATCAGAATTAAAATCAGAAAATACTGGTTGCACAGGACCATTGCCTGAATTTATTGTGTTTAAAAAAGTAAAATCACCACCCCAGCCCTTGTAAAGATGAATATTTTGTGCGTATGCACAGGTTATCGCAAGATCTAATATTCCGTCCATGTCAAAATCGCCAATTGCAGACCTCCAGGCACTGGGACGTGTGTAGAATACGCCATCGCCAAAAGTTCCATTACCACTGCCATAAAGACTTAGAAAACCTCCATTTGGAACAAGGCTTGTCGTTATTAAAATATCTAATTTTCCATCTCTGTTGAAGTCAGCGCAGTTTATTGAATCAAAAGGACTGGCTCCAGTTGCAAAATACACACTCACTGTAAAAGTTCCATCTCCATTGTTCAACATCACACCATAGGTATATCCAGTATAATTGGAAACTGCAATATCTATCTTTCCGTCCCTGTTAAAATCGCCTGCTACAAGGTCTGATGGACGAAATTCATAAACAAAACCAGATTGAAAATCATAGTTTACTGCAGGGAAAAACGAGCCATCGCTCTTACCAATAAGGACAGAAACATTCATAGAATCATTGTTTGCCACAGCAAGGTCAAGTATTCCATCATTGTTAAAATCAGCAGTAATTACTGCCCTTGGGTTTTGACCTACCTCATAATGAACTGGTTCTGAAAATATGCCTGTTTCCTTAAACTGGGTTGAATTTTCAAAAATTATTGCACCCTGCCCCAGTATTAAAGCAATATCATTCTTTCCATCTTTTGTAAAATCTCCTGCAACAACTGCTTGTGGTGTTTGTGAAGATGTATAACTGAAATCAGATTGAAAAGTTCCATCCCCTTTCCCTTTTAATACTTTAAGGGTTTTTGAATAGGAATTAACTACGGCAATATCAGAAATTCCGTCTCCATCAAAATCAGATACATCAATTCCCCATGGCTCACCACCAGTATTATAGTAGGTAGGTGCTTTAAATGTGCAATCACCGTTACCAATTAAGATGGCAATCCTACCGCTACCACCTCTGCTTGCAACTACCAAGTCAAGTTTTCCGTCTCTATTAAAGTCACCTTTTGAAATATACCAAGGGTTGGAAACATAAATATCTTGTGGTGAATGAAATGTTCCGTCTCCTTTGCCTTTGAATATATGAACAACTGAATTAAAATATCCACTTACAGCAACATCTAAAATACCATCATTATCAAAGTCCCCTGCTGTTAAGTAAAGAGAGACATAACTTGTATAGTTTGTTGAAGCGAGGTTAAATGTGCCATCTCCATTTCCAAGATAACAGAAAAAATAGAAGTCATAAGAAACGAGTGCCATATCAGGGATACCGTCTCTATTGAAATCGCCTGAAACAATGCCCTTCAGATACGAACCAGGCGCATCCTGATAGGAAACTTGAAATGAAAAATTGCCATCACCAAGCAAAACATAGAAAACATCAGGAAATTGATAACTTGTAACTGCTATATCAGGTATGCCGTCTCTATTAAAGTCATCAGAAATAATATATTGAAGGTATCCGGGTACATTTAAAACATTCTTTTTTTCAAAATAAGGTGTATCGCCACCGGTTCCACCATATATCTCTATTCTGCCGTATGAAGCAATAGCAATATCAATCTTTCCATCCCTGTTAAAATCAGCAGTACAGGCATGGTAAAAGGTATTTTCAGAAGCAAAATCAGCAACATAATCAAAAGTTATCGCATAAGCACTCACACAAAAGATGCTTATATAAACATAACACAATATTTTTTCCATTCTGCCCTCCTCTTTCGACAATAATTATATCATAATCAATCGCTTATTTTCCTGCCTGTAATAAGGTAAGCAGTATGTCCTACCATCACATCATTAGGTCTTAATCTATCCGGGTTTACCTTATATTTCCTGAAAAGAATCTCACATATTTCAAGGTTAAAAACTGGAAGTTTTTCACATGCATAAATAACTGCTGAAACCTGGTTTGTAGTTGGAAGAACTATTCCAAAAGGAGCACCAGAACTTAGACAACCGAGAACAATTCCAAGATATTTTTCTGGTTCCTTCAAATCAATCACAGCTGCATCAAAATTTTTTTCTTCTATACCTTTTTCTATGTCTTTAGCAAAAAAGGTTACCCTTTTTTCAAGGCCAAAGTCCTTTAGCAAATTTTCTGCCTTTTTTGAAAATTCCTCTCTCAGTTCATATGTAAAAACCCTGCCATTTTCACCAACATAATGCGCAAGTAAAAGCGTCAGGGCGCCTGAACCAGTACCCACTTCAAGAACCTTCATTCCTTCTTTTATTCCAAGTTTCAAAATTAAATATCCTGCATCTTTTGGGTAAATTATCTGGGTGCTTCTTTTCACATAGTAAAGTATGATTTCTTCAAAAGAAGGAGAAAAATAATAAAGCCGATTACCCGTGTTAGTAAGGACATAGCCACCAGAAGTTTTTCCTATGATTTCGCCAAGATTTACAATACCTTTGTGTGTACTGAAATTTTTGTTTTCTAGTTTCACAAACCATTTTTTCCCTTCTTCTGAAGCAAGACATATAATGTCACCTGTTTTGAAGGTTTTCATGCGTCCTTTCCCTTTCAATCTCACTGAACAAACAACCGCAGTATTTTTGTCTGTAAAGAAGCCAGTCTTTTGTGATTTTTTTACCTTCGTTGTAATATTGCCTTAAATCAAGCGGCAGAAACTCAATACTATGTCGCTGCGCAATTCTATTTCCTATCTCTTTTATTGCTTCAATATCTTGATGGATACTGTAAAACATTGTTGTGGTAAAAAGTTTTATGTCCCTGGATTTTGCAAATTGAGCCGTTTTTTCAAGCCGCATTTGATAACAACTTCTGCATCTTTTCTCTCTATCTTTTGCAAATGGCAAGGTCATATTAAACCAGCCAGTGATATCATAATCAAAGTCCCATTCAATTTCCTTTCCGATTCTCTGAAAAACATAACCTGCTGTCTGAAGCCGCGCTTTGTATTCGCTGTAAGGGTGTATATTGGGATTATACCAGTAACCAAGCACTTCAAAATCCCTTTGAAGAAATTCAATTGTCTTAATTGCACATACACCACAACATATATGAACAACTATTTTTTCTTTCATTGAAATGCCCTCCACAAAAGGATCATTGACCATGAAACAAAAACAAATGAAGCACCAGTTTTGAAAATAATAGTTTTCTTGATAAAACTCTCACTCAACCTGGAAATCCGCGGAGAAAAAATAGCCAGAATAATCAACGGATTGACTGCATTTCCCAGCCCAAAAACAAAGCCTCCAAGCGCACCTGTAAGTATATCATTTGCAACATAGGCAAGGTAAACTAAAACGCCCAGTAGTGCACCACAGGGAATAAATGCAACCAATAAACCTGAAAAGCCAACAAAACCTTTTTTCATTTTTGCTACAAATTTTTCCGGCATTACAAAATTCAAAATACCAAGGATAAAGAAAAAAATTGCTCCAATCAACAAAGGTATCCTACTGTGCTTAAGTTGTGAAATAAAAGATGTTGAATATCCTACAAGTGAACCAAGAATTGTGTATGAAACAATTTTGCCTGAATGAAACATAATAAACCTTGAAATTGCTTTTTTTATGTTGTGATTTTTATCAAAAACGAATGGTAAAAAAATCCAGCCACAATAAATTGCACAAACAGAACTACCAAGTATCATTCCACTAAAAAATAGGTTGAGCAAAATATGAAGGCTCAAAAGTCATGCTCCGAAAAAACTTCTGCTTGAAAGATATAAAGTTCAGTGTCTGGTTTTTTCCAGGCATCTGGCTCAAGACCAGCCTTATGTGCACACAATGCAGACAAAAACTGTTCTTTTGTCCATCCAGTCTCATCAGCGACCTGCGGCAAAAAAACACCCTGCCTGAACCCTTTTTTTACAATAACCCCATCTCGCCCCAAAACAATCTCATCAGGACTTGAAACCTTAACCGGTACAGTTAAAACTGAAATTTCTATCTCAATATCCTTTAATTCCTCAAGAGTCACAGAAGGAAAACGCGGATCTCCTGTCGCTGATTGAATTGCCATTGACCTAACAGCATTTGCAAGCGGTTCCTGTGGAAGTAGTGTTCCAATGCAACCGCGTAATTCACCTTTTTTTCTGAGGGTAACAAAAACACCCCTTTTTTCTAATAAAGATGGGTCATCAATCTTTAATTCTGGAAGCTTTTTCTTCGCAAGATAGTTCTCAAGTGTTTCTCTTGCGATTTTAAGAAGTAACTGCCTTTGGGTTTTACTCAACATATCCTTCTCCTTTTTCTGAAGTGATTTCTTTTCTTTTGCAAATATAGCCATTGAAACATATCCGACCACACTGCTTTTGTCTAAGGTTGTATCCCCTGAATTGGAATAATTTAGAAACCTAATTTCTATCGGTGTAATCTCTGACAGAATCTTCAATCCCAGATATACTGCACTCACACCACAAAGTTCAAATTCCCCTTTACTTGTGGCTTCAAGAATTCTGGTAAATTTACCAGATTCAATAGTTGAAATGGCTTTTTCATCCATTTTTCGTGCTATGTCATCGCTGTGGTAGTGGGAAAGGTCTGTACTCAAAACAAGTATTGAGTTTTTTTGTTTCCCAACAAAAGGTGCAATATACTTTGCATAAAGGTCAAGTTCCTCTTTGTTTTCGCATCCCACAAGTATCGGAACAATCTTGAAATTTCCTTTTATTGCACACTGCAGAAAAGGAACCTGAACTTCAAGCGAGTGTTCTTTATCCATTATGTCGTAATCCACGCGAAAACCTGGCTTTACAACAAGGTCAGAAACAAGTTTTTTGTCAATAGCAACATTTCCCAATGGAGTTGCCCAGAAATCCCTGTCATCAGTAATAATTCCTAAAAATCTTGTACGATGGCTTCTGCCTACTAAAAAAACAGTATCAATCTTTTTATCTTTAATAAGTGCATATGCAAAACCCGCAGTTTTCCCTGAATAGATGTAGCCGGCGTGCGGTACAATTAGGCCAACCAGTGGCAAAGACAATTTATACCGTGGTTGCTGTTTTAAAAAATTTGAAACCTGAGATTTTAACTGGCTAACATCAGATTGATAAAAAGAACCTGCAAACTGCGGCATCCTAACTGTTGCTGAAAAACCAAGTGTGCAAAAAAAGACCATAACTACTGCCACACACCAGCAATCTTTGTTCCACAGTACCTGCATTTTCCGTTCCTGATATTGTTTTCAATTATTTCAAATCCTTTTCTATCAACAACAATTTTACCACACTTAGGACAACTAGTATCTTCATATGGATTGTCGTAAACATTACCAATATAGACATATTTTAAGCCACATTCCTTTGCAATTTCATACGCCTTTTCAAGTGTCTGATAAGGTGTTGCAGTAATATGGACAAGCTTATATGTTGGGTAAAACCTGCTGAAATGTAAAGGTGTATCAGGACCAAGGTTCGTTTTAATCCAGGTGCAAAGTTTTTTTAGTTCTTCCGGCGAATCGTTGTATCCAGGCACAATAAGGGTTGTTATTTCAATCCAGATTCCATATTTTTTCATAATTTTGAGAGTCTGAAGAATTGTTTCAAGGTCAGCGCCACAGACATTTTTGTAATAATCCTGAGAAAAACCTTTAAGGTCAACATTTGCAGCATCAATATAGGGCAAAAGTTTTTCCAGTGGCTCTTTGTTGATGTATCCTGCTGTGTGCATAATATTTTTAACACCCTGCTTTTTTGCAATCATTGCAGTATCAAGCATATACTCATAAAAATTCACTGGCTCTGAATAAGTGTAAGCAATTACAGGACAATTTTTCTCTTTTGCAAGTCTTACTACATCTTGTGGGGAAAGATTGTAATTACGGGTCTGCTCTGGAGAACACTGTGAAATCTGCCAGTTCTGACAGAAAAGGCACCTTAAACTGCAACCTGCAGACGCAATAGAAAATGTTCTTGAGCCAGGTAAATAGTGAAATAGGGGTTTTTTCTCCATCGGGTCAATTGCCACTGAACACGGCTTTCCATACCCCATGGAATATAGTGTGCCGCCAATGTTTTTTCTTGCCCGACAAAAGCCATATTTACCTTCTGGAATAAGACAGTTTTTGGGACAAAGATAGCATTTAACAGTCTGGCTATCTGCTTTTTCATAGAAAAGGGCTTCCTTGAGATTATCTTG
>JAMWCC010000095.1:0-5518 GCA_023818375.1 Candidatus Omnitrophota bacterium
TATGCAATTAAAGAACTTAATGAACACCTTAAATTAAGCACAGGAACATCCCTTCCTGTGGTTAATGATATTGAAGACATCCTTCGACCAGCAATTCACATTGGAAAAACCAAATTGACAGTTCAATTAGGACTGTCGCCTGAAATTTTACCGCCTGACACATGGGTGGTTAGAAGGGTTGGTAATGCTCTCATAATATCAGGCGGTGATAATAACAAAGATGTTGATCCTGTTGGCAAAGATCTTTTACCCTTTGGAACGCTTTTTGCTACATATGAGTTTCTCGAAAGGGTTATTGGAGTCAGATGGTTCTGGCCAGGTGATGATGGCAGGATGGTACCAGAGCACAAAGATATAATTTTGAACAATATCTCATGGCAGGGTTCACCATCCTATGACACAAGGTTTGCTTTTTCTGCGATACCTGATGGCATATCTTCTGAAGTCGCCTGGACATGGTGGAGAAGGATGCGATGGGGTGGAATTGGAGGAAATCCTATTGGTATGCATTCTTTTACTGGCTGGAATGCAAAATACGGTAAGCAACATCCTGAGTGGTTTGCGCTGCAGATAAATGGAGAAAGACTGAATGGCGTTGATCCTGAAAACAAAAAAAACGGTCATCTCTGTTATACGAATCCAGAGGTCATAGACACTGTGATAAAAGAAGCAAGGGAATTTTTTGATAAAAATTCTGATAGAAAATTTTTCACAGTAATGCCGGGTGATAGCAATGAAGTATATTACTGTCAATGTAAGAATTGCCAGGAGCTTGTCAATCCAGATGCGCCAAAAGGTAAGACACACAGCTATGCTATATGGTCTTTTGTAAACAAAGTCGCTTCAGAAATCAGAAAAACCCATCCTGATCGCTATATAACCTGCTGTGCCTATGCAGGTTATCGCCTTCCACCGGATAATTTATATTTTGAGCCAAATGTGATTGTGACATTATGCGTGGCTGATGAATTAAGAAATCCATGGAAAACAGATTCCAAGGCAAAATATGTATCTGAACTTGAAAACTGGAAGCGGATAGTGCCAAACATTTATGTTTGGGATTACTGGTTGTACAGGTGGCATCCGGGAGTTTATGGTACGCCAGCGATTTTCCCCCATTTACTGCAGGATATTTATCTTCTTGAACGGACAAGAGTCAGGGGACATGTTATTGAACTATGCAACAAAGATATATCAGGGGTTTTACACAACACCTGGCAGGACTGGATGATGGACCAGATAAATGTTTATATTGGTTTTAAGCTTTTGTGGGATGTCAATGCAGATGTTAATGCTCTTGTTAAAGAATATTATAAATTTTTTGGTCCAGCAGAAAGTTTGATGCAAAAATTTTATGAATCCATGGAAAGTGCTTTCCTGGATCCTGCCACAAAGGGAAAGGATTTAACCTGGAACTGGGAAACATGCTGGCAGAAAACATACACCGCTGAATTTGTAAAACAGGTTATGGGATATTTGAGGGAAGCAGAAAGGATTACCCGTGGCATTGAACCATATCACACAAGGGTAGAAAAAGTTTTGAAAGGATTCTTGACATTTGAACAGGCAAGCAAAAGATACTCAGGTGTTTCAACTTCCGGTATCGAGAAAGATAAAAATATCAATGTACCAAAGATTTCAGTTGAACCCGAAATTGACGGTAAATTGGAAGAAATTGTTTGGAATAAAGCACTTGTGCTTGACGACTTTGTGGACCTGTATAATGCTTCTTCTATTACAAAGACAGAAATTTTGATTTTTCATAATGGAAAAAATTTTTACATTGGTATACGGGCACATATGGAAAAACAGGATATAAAAAAGTTTGCTAAACCTAAAACTGTAGATGGAGCAATATGGGACTACGAAAGTTGTGAGATTTTTTTTGCTCCTGATACCAGCAGTTATTATCAATTTATTATAGGTCCTGAAGATGTTTTTACAGATATATATACCCCTGATATTAAGAAGTTTTCAATGGAAAATTTAAAATGGAATGCCGAAGGAATAAAATATGCCACATCTGTGCAGAAAGGTTTCTGGACTGCAGAGTTAAAAATCCCTTTTTCCGCTATAAAATATGCTCCTGATTCAGGATGGAAAGTGAATTTTTGCAGAAATTATTATTATCCTAAAATCCTTGAGTCTGGAGATAAAAAGTGGGCTTATGAGGCTTCATCTTTTTTCCCTGTTTTTGGGTCTTTTAATAATGTTGCTGAATTTGGATTTTTGAGAATTTCAGAGTGAATTTAATAAATGAAAAATTTGTTATAAAAAAATGCTTGTGCCAAAAAGGAGTGGATATGAAAAAAAAGCAAATAAAAATTCCTGATGCTGAATTTATAAGCAGATGGGAAAAAGTGCAGCAAGGAGTAAGAAAAAAAGGATTGGACTTGCTCATAGCATATTCAAACGAAGCAGATTTTGCGAATGTTAGGTATTTATCAGACTACTGGCCTATATTTGAATCAGCAGGTGTAATAGTTCCAGCAGAAGGAGAACCAGCACTTCTTATAGGGCCTGAGAGCGAGACCTTTGCAAGAGATTCAAGCAGGATTAAAAAGATTTATAAAATGATTGAGTACAGAGAAAGCGCTGAACCCGAATATCCTGGCATACAGGTAGATACATTCTCTTCCATTTTCAGTGAGATGTTTGGTGGCAGAAAACCAAAAAGAATTGGAATTGCCAGTTATCAAATATTTCCTTTACCTGTGTATGAAGGATTAAAAAAGGCAGCGCCTGATGCACAATTTGTAAAGAGCGATGAAATCATAGTGGACCTGAGAATTATAAAAAGTCCTGTGGAACTTGAGATACTTAAAGAAGCATTCAAAATATCAGAATCAGCGCTTGTAAAAACGTTAAAGAGGATGAAACCATCAATGACAGAACTCCAGGTTGTTGGCATTATAGAAGAGGCACTTTATTCAGAAGGTGCAGAGTATGAAGGTCACCCTCAGTATGTACTTGCGGGAAAAAATTCTACGCACGCAATAGGCAGGCCTGGTTATTCAAAATTGGGAAGGAAAAACCTTATTCAGCTAAATATTGGAGCGAGGGTTGCCGGTTATTCTTCAAGTGTTGGCAGGCCAGTGTGTATAGGTAAAATGCCTTATGAGATGAGAAAACTTGTTCAGGCAGGACTTGATATGCATTTTAAGACAATGGAATGGATGAAGGCAGGAATAAAGGCGAATGAGGTGGTAAAAAAATTCTTTGAATATGGAGAAAAATTAGGAATGAGCAAGAATATACTTTATGGTCCATGTCATGGGCTTGGAATGATGGAGGTTGAAAAGCCATGGATGGAGTCTCATTCTGACTATTATCTTGAGGAAAATATGACATTCCAGGTTGATACCTTTCTTTACTGTGAAGAATTTGGACTTCGTTGGGAAAACGGAGTTGTTGTTAAAAGTTATGGAATTGAACCACTTTCTGATAAAATGACCAAGATAATAGAACTGTAATAGGAGACTTTATGAGATACGAAATGATGTTTGCGGAAGATCTAAGGCAGGCGATTAAGAAAAATATTCCGTTTGTTATTCCTGTAGGTGTGATTGAATACCACTCTGAACACTGTGTTTTTGGAGTTGATACCCTTTTGATAATAAAAGCGCTGGAAATAATAGAAAAGGAAATGGACATAGTTATACTTCCGCCATTTTATTATGGAGCAGCAAGTTATGCAGTGGAACCACCTGAAAACAATGGAACGATACACATCCCAAGTGAAACTGTTTATATTTTTGCAAAAAAGCTGTTTATGGCAATGTTGCGCACTGGTATCAGGAATATTCATGTTTTCATTCATCATCAGAGTGAGAATTTTATTACTGGTATGCCCACAGACCTTGCTTTTAAACTCGCAGCAAAGGAGACAATTTTTGAATTCCTTGAAAAGAAATTCGGTGAAGGGTGGTGGGGAGATGAAAAGATGAATGATTACTATTTAAAGCAAGAAAAGGGATTAGATCCATTCAGCTGGATAAAGGTTCATCCCTTTATGGATGAGGAGACACAGAAGAAGTTTCCCATAGACCATGCTGGTAAGCAGGAGACATCTCTCATGCTTGCGTTCTGTCCTGAGGGTGTGGATTTAAAAAGATTTACAGAAAAGAAATGGTATAGTAAAAATGCCAAAAATGCGTCTTTAAAATACGGAATAGCTGCAAAAAAGATGATTATTAAGAAAATGAAGCAAATGCTGAGTAAATAAGAGAAATGTTTGATTTAAGGATTATTCGCTCACCATATGGTGATTTTTACGGCAGGGACATAGAAGATTGTGTAAAAAACCACCCAGATTGGTATCTTGAAGAAATAGCAAAAGAAGGATTTAATGCTGTATGGCTACATTGTATATTGAGAGATATTGTTTGTTCAAATGTTTTTCCTGAGTTTGGCAGAAAGCAGTCAGAGCAGATACCAGCGCTTAACGAGATGGTGGAAAAGGCAGGCAGATACGGACTGAAAGTATTTTTATATTTTTGTGAGCCAAGGGGATTTCCAGAAAATGATGTCTTCTGGAAGAAAAATGCAGATGTTAAGGGACAGTCGTCCAATCTTGGTAACATAGGAATGTTAAAAGGGGTATACTATGCACTTTGCTCAAGTACACAGAAGGTGAAAGATTACCTTTATCGTAGCAGTTATGATCTTTTTAAGAAAGTTCCTGGACTTGGTGGTGTTTTTATGATAACCGCAAGTGAATTTCCAACACACTGCTATTCCCATTACCCAAAATGGAAAATTAAATTTACAGATCCCTATATAGAAAAATTGATAAAGAGACCATTTGATTGCAAAAGATGTGAGAAAAAAGAACCCTGCGATATTGTGGCAGAAATAATAACTATTGTGAACAGGGGAATAAAAGATGCAAGCGCGTGTGCAGATGTAATTGCCTGGAACTGGTCATGGTATATTATTGAACCAGATCCACAGAAAAAACTTATCAGTCAGCTTCCCCAGGATGTAATACTTATGGGTGATTTTGAAAGGGGCGGCTACAAGAAAATGTTTGGAAAACGGCTTGAAATAGATGAATACAGTTTATCATACACGGGTCCATCACCGAGGTTTAAAAAATTATTCTCTGAGGCAAAAAAGAGAAAAATGAAGGTGATGGCTAAGATTCAAATTGGTTCAACCCACGAACTTGTTTCTATACCTTATATTCCGGTTCCTTATAGAATTGCAGAAAAAATCTACAGAATGAAAAAAATGGGTGTAAACGGGTATTTAGGTTGCTGGATTTTTGGGGGAGATGTATCACCAATGAGTAAAGTGGCAGGTAAACTTTCGTCCTTTCCTTGTCTTTTTCCAGCAAAAGCAATAAGACAGGTGGCAGTAGAAGAATTTGGAGAAAAACCATCAAAATATATATTGAAAGCGTGGAAGCATTTTTCCAATGCATGGAAAAATTATCCTTTCAGTGTTCCCTTTCTTTATTTTTCACCGATGAATTATGCAACGGCATATCCATTTAATACTGATGATAAAGAAATGA
>JAMWCC010000095.1:5624-13376 GCA_023818375.1 Candidatus Omnitrophota bacterium
ACCATTTGATTCTGAATTTGTTATAAAGACGTTTGAAAAATTGCTTTCAGAATGGGAATCTGGTATAAATATTTTGATGAAAGGGAAACAGTATTTTAGATTACCTCGCTACAGCAAAGAACTTGATCTGGCACTCCATATCCTGCATTTAGTAAAGAGCACCGTGAATATTATTGAGTTTTACAATCTGCTTCCGGGGTATAGAAAAGGTGATGCATCGGCAAAAGAGAAATTAAAAAAAATATTGATAGATGAACTTGCAATTGTAGAAAGAGACCGAAAAATAATCAAGAAAAACAGTGATTTTGGTTATCATCCTGAAGCACATGAATTTTTCATAGCGGAAAAAGATCTTGATTACAAAATATCTGTTTTAAAAAAGCAGCTGCGAAAATTTTAGTAAATAAGGAGGCAAGATGAGTAAAAAATTTGGAAGGATTGAAATGACAATCTGGAAGTTTATAAGACTGGTAATTTTTATTGCTTTAACAACCCTGGGTTTTGTTCTTGCTCACTTTAATCCGCAGTTTGCGACATTTGGATGGGGTTACACTTTTGGTCTTATTGGTATGGCAGTTCTTATTGGGTAATTTCTTTTATCATCGTCCTGACAGCTTGCCGAAGTTTTCCTATATCATTCCTATTTGCTGTTCCACCTTCTCTTGCCCATCTTACATTTTGTTGGGATGGAAACAGACCGTTTTCTATAAAATTTTCTGCTATCTTTCTTATTCTTCTTATCACGATATAGGTTTCACCTTCGCGGTCATATGCGATTTCTTTGTTTTTTTGTGGGATCTTTTTAATTTTCTTTGCACCTATGTAGATCAACCCGTTTAACATTACAAATGGCTCGGCATCAGTTAGTCTTGTTAACGGTCGTTTTTTCTGGCCAGAAACATATTTAGCGTAGTGAACAAGATTTTCAAGTAATAAATTACCATTTGGTTGTGTTAGTGTTTCTATTTTTCCATTTTTCCAGAAAATTTCACATTTTGCCTGTGTTGTTTTTTCATCTTTTTTTGCGTTTGCTTCAAAAAAAATTGTCGCTTTTTCACAATAAATTTTTTCTATATCAGGGGTTTTTTCAAAACAGGCGTGTGTCATTGCAATTCTTATTTCAGGAACATTTCTTGTTGACGCTAAAACAAAAACAGTATCTGTTCCCTGTATATTGTTGGCTCTGTAAATCTCAGCTTTAGCACTTTCCACAATGTCCCACGAAAACACACCATCTTTTCCTGCCCAGAACAATATATTGTGGACATAATGACTTATTGCATTTCCAAAACAGGAATCAAGAACCAGTTTATCATCCAGTATTAATCTTCCAGCCCATGAAGACCTTCTAAAATAGGATACGGGCCTGGGCCACATTCCAAGGAAAGTAATTTTTTGTATCTTTCCAAACTCTCCGGTAAGAATTCTCTTTTTAATTTTCTGTCTGAGTTGTTGAATGATAAAATTAAAACCAACATTTGTTTCTTTTTTTGCAGAAAGATCAGTTTTTATCATATCAAGGAGCTCAAAGTAATCAAGAGTTGGTGGCTTTTCAAGATAGACTGCAATCCCGCGTTTTACACACTCTTTATGCATCTCAGCATGTAGATGGATCGGGGTTGGAATAATTGCGAAATCGAGTTTTTCACTAAAACTATCAAGCATGCTGATGTAGTTGTTGAAGACTTTGACATTTCTTTCTTCCATTTTCAGTTCGTGCATGAATGCTTTAAAAAATTTCAGGTCTATGTCGCATGTGCAACACAACTTCAAAATATTTTTCTTTTCCAGTTCAAATACAGCCCTGTGATGGGCTCCTGCAAAACCACCCATTCCAATAATCGCTACATTTAAGGGATGTTTGTTCATTTTTGCATAAGATGTTTTATAACCCATGGTATTGCCTGTTTTCCGTGCCATCGATGTTCACCTTCAAATACATCATGTTTGAAAAGCTTTTCACTGCCAAGAATTTTGTACGCCCTTTTTATTATTGAAATTTGAGGATATACATTTTTCAAACCAGTTTTTCCATTAAGAGGATCCTTTGTACCTGTTTCAATTAACAATGGTCTGGGTGCGATTAGAGCAGCAATATCACCCATATCCATATATTCATATAAATGCGGAACATAATTACAGGAACAATTTGTACACATTTCAAGAAGGGATTCTTTATATCCATACATGTAGCCACTGATGACTGCGCATTTGATTCTTTCGTCAAGAGCACTTGCCCAGAGAGTTTGAAGTCCACCACCTGATAGACCCAAACAGCCAATTTTTGTTTTATCAACATCATCCAGGGTTTGTATGTAATCAATTAATCTGTGTATATCCCAGGTCCACATACCGGTAACTGTCATCCCAAGTGGTATTGCCATGTTGTTAAGCCACAGGCAGGATGAGGCAAGAATGTTTCCTTTTGCCCATTTTTCCTGTCTTTCACCAAACCCCCTTGCATCTGGACAGAAAACCAGAAATCCTTCTTTTACAAATTGAATACCGTAGTCATAGTTATAATGCTTTATCTGCTCAGCAATCTGTGGGATATCTGTTCTTCCGGCAACTGCATACTTACCGCCACTGGAGTGTCCATGTGCTGCAATTACGACAGGATATTTATCTCTTCTAATTTTTGGTTTCAACACATAAAAAGGCATTTTTACATCTGGTTCTGTGTTTATTTCCATGTGAATACGAACAAAATCAGAAAATTCAAGGATTTCATTTATTTTCGCTTGCGGAGAACATCTTTTAAATTTGTAATACCCTATGAGTTGTTTAAGTTTTCTTCTTGCCTTTCGTTTCCATGCAAAAAATTGTCTTTTGTTTTCAGCTTTCAAGGAAAACATTCTGTTTTCCCTGTCAAAAAAATTAGCAAGGTATTCGGCAATCATATATTTTTCTGAATATGTCATTTTAAATCCTTGGTCAACAGATTGTCTCTGCGTAGTTTCTCACATATTTCCGCGGATCATTAAGATATTTTGCAACTATTTCTTTATATGGTTTACCAAGCGTTTTTAATGTTTCGGCGCAGGCAAGTTCAATCTGCCACAAAATATCTTCTTGGACCCTTTTTATGAATCCTTTTCTTCCTTCTGACAAAATTCTTGTATGTGGTTTTTCTTTTCTTTTAATGAATTTTTCAATTGTTTTAATAGATTTTTTGCTTCCAATTTCACCAATTGCTCTTATCGCGGCGATTATTGTATCCACGCCTGCTGTTTTATCAAAGATGATATCATGAAGAAAATGGAGTGCTTCCTTTTCTTTTAGTTTTCCAAGAATTACAATGAGTGAGATGTATAAAGGGCTATTGATGTTTCTTTTGGTTCCAAGATAATTAAGTAGAGTTCTGAGACCCTGTTTTTTGCCATGGATTGCAAGGATAACAGCGCTCCAGAATTTTACTTCATTATCAGAGGCCTTGCTGCGTAGAGCAGAATTTAGGAAATTTTCGGTTTCCTTTGATAGAAAAAATGCCCACAGGCTTACAGGTTCCTTGAAATCCTTGTTGAAAAACTTCTGTTTCAGAACGTGTTGTGGTTTTTTCAGGTCTATTGCGGGTTTAACATTGTATTCAGGATCCCAGCATCCACTCTTTTTGAGTTTTTCCTGTAATTCTGCAATATCGATATTAGAGGGGAACAAACCTTTTTTTACACATATGCTTGCGGCAATGCCTGCAACCTCTCCAATTCTTTCCATATCCTTTTCCATTCTTAGAGCATAATGCGCTTCAGGTTCAAGAGAAATGGCTCTTCCAGTAACAAGTAATCCTTCAACATTGAGCGGCAAAAGGCATCTATACGGAATCTCGCACTCCAATCTCGTCAAGTGATTGTCTGTTAACCACCTCCATATCAGAGCATGATAGCTCTGATTTTCCATATCTTTTGAATGGTTGTCATAATGCGAACTCATGCTTGATATGGAGTCCGGAAATCTTGTTCCTAAGATTTCGTCCATGAGAGTAAGGGTATATTTTCCTAAAATCTGTCTGCCCTGTCTGATTCCTAATATCGGGCATATATAAAGGGGAATATCCACTTCATTTTTTATTCTTCTTTCGAATAATCTAAGGGATTCCCTTTTTGCTTTTGATAGGTCAACAACATCGGTTGGATCAACAAAACCAGAGTCAAAATTTATATGAATGAGGCTCCCATCAGGTATAAGCTTCATTGGAACCAGAGTAAATGGTTGAGGTATTCTGTCTCTGTTTCTGCCCAATGTATATGGAGTTCCAGCTTTTACAGCAACATCAGCATCACCGGTTGCATCAACAAATACTTGAGCAGAATACTTGATTTTACCGCAGGGAGTAACACAATGAATCGCAGAAATTCTGCTATTTTTCATTTCTGCATCAACAAAACAATTTTGATAAAATATCTTCGCTCCTGCTGCACTGCACATTTCCTCAAGCACGATTTTCTTTGCTTCTGGATGCCAGCCACTGATATTGAACTTACCCCTGAATAGGTTTGTTAGCTCTGTGGATCTTTCTTCTATTTCCTTTTGTATTCCACCACCGAGACCAAGATAATAATGATGAACGCCACCACCTGTTCCGAGTCCGCCAAGACAGGTGGAATGTTCTACAACAGCCGTTTTTGCACCTTCTCTCGCACTTGCTATTGCGGCGACTGCACCTGCGGTTCCACCGCCAGTTACAACAACATCAAAATCAAATTCTTCATCACACCCGGGGTATTTTTCACAATCGAATCTTTCAATATCGTCGGGAAAACACCTGTTGCTCCTTTTTAGATGTTTTCCGATCCTAATACCTGCTTCCAGCCGTAGATCTAACAGCGTTGTATCGGGTTTTTCGGTATTAAAAAAAATCGCGGGGAAAAGATTTTTTATTGGGTTGGAAAAGGATTGGGGAGATTTTGTTTTTATCACTAAAGGTTCCTGACTTATATGGGAAACAAGGGATTCTTTCAAAAATTCAAATCTGTCTCTGAGGAAAGCAATTACCTCAGGGAATTTTATTCTTGTATCTGTAATACCTGTTTTTTCTGTTTGAATTTCAACGAAAAGTTCGCCCTTTCTGAAGCCGGGACCAAGAGATAGAACCTTTATACCCTTCATATCTATATTTAATGGTTCTGGCTCCTTGATTTCCTTTTCTACCCCATTAAAATAGATGTAATAGATGTATGAGAAATCAGGGTTCCATTCGAGATTCTGATTGAAACTTTTTTTTAATAGGAAAAGATTTTCGGTCGCATCAACAAAAACCTTGCTCCTTATTAGACCTATTCCATTTTTGTTTCCAACTATAAGTCCAGCAATAAGGTCATCTTTCCTTATAACATCGATCGGATATGTATAAAGAATTACATCAACATTCATCTTTTGTAGAACCGATTCAATGGAAATTTCAAAAATTGCCGGCGACACTCTGTTGTTTCGTATTCCGTTTTTGCTTTCCAATTCATTTTTCAGAGTACTTTTGTCGCTTGATAGCCTGCCTTCAAACCACGGAAAAAAAGAAGATGTAATTTCCCATCCAAGACTTGTTCGTCTCTCAAGGATTAATACCTTCTTTTTCAGGGAAAGTGCGCATCCTAACCCGGAAAGTCCCCCTCCGACGATTACAACATCATAAATTGTACCAAAAGGATAATTGTTCATATTCTTGCCTGTTTAGTTTATCAAAAATTACAGGCGTGTCAAAGTTTGGTTTACTGTAATCCCATTGGAAATGTGCTATAATTATGATATGAACTTCCTTGATCTTGTCAATAAAAGGCAGAGTGTCAGAGAATATAAACCAGACCCTGTACCGGTTGAGGTGCTTGATCGCTGTTTTGAAGCAGCACGGCTTGCTCCTTCTGCCTGTAATTCCCAGCCCTGGTATTTTATTGCTGTGACAGATAGACATCTAATCGAAGAGATTGCTAACAGGGCATTTTCTGGCATTTACTCATTGAATAGATTTGCAATAACAGCTCCTGTTATTGTTGTTGTGATAACTGAAAGATCAAGATATTCTGCGTGTCTTGGTGGTTATTTTCGTGGAACCCAGTATAACTTAATAGACATAGGAATTGCTGTTGAGCATTTTATCTTACAGGCGACTGAAGAGGGTCTTGGTACCTGCTGGATTGGATGGTTCAATGAGCGTGAAATCCATAAGATTCTTGGAATACCATCACGCCGCAAAATAGATATTCTGTTAACGGTTGGTTATCCTGCTTCAGAAGAAATAAGACCAAAAAAGAGAAGAACACTGGATGAAATTCGCAGGTACTTTTCAGGAGATACCAGGGAGGCAAGATGAGATGGAATAATTTCAGTAGAGTATCAGTTTTGTTGTGTCTATTGTTTTTTATTTCAAACTGTGTTTTTGCTGCTCCGCCGAGGGATCTTGTCAAGAGAATTGAAAAAGCAAAAGAATTTTTAGACGATATCATGGAAGCGCCTGATACTGAAATTCCTGCTGCCTTGTTTGAAAAGTGCAGGGGAATTGTGATAATGCGCCAGTACAGGGCAGGTTTTGTTTTTGGCGTAAAAGGTGGTTTCGGTGTTGCGCTTGTAAAGGATGAAAAAACTGGTGAGTGGAGTCCGCCTGCATTTGTTAAGGCAGGTGAAGGAAGTTATGGTGTCCAGATAGGTGGACAGGCAGTTGATAGTGTGTTGTTGATCATGAATAAGGAAGGGATGGAGATGTTGATGAAGACAAAATTTAAACTTGGTGTGGATGGTTCTGTTGCCGTAGGTCCTATCGGAAGAGATGCAGCTGCAAAATTGGGTCCTGGCACAGCAATCCTTGTTTATTCACGGGCCAAGGGACTTTATGCAGGAGCGACGATTGAAGGAGGTTTTATTCTTAACGATGATGAAGCGAATCAGAAATTTTATGGGATAAAAGGTTTAACGGCACAGGATATTTTATTTGGTGGTGCAGTTGATATACCGAAAGAAGCAAAGGGGTTGATAAGCGCCTTAAAATCCTATGAGACCCGCTATCAGAAAATTAAGGAGAAAGAATGAATGTCATTGAGATTAAGAGCAAAAGCGGGACAAATGCTATTATTCAAAAAGGAATAGACTCACTTTACGATATAGGCGGAGGAACACTAAAAATTGGTCCTGGAACTTTTATCCTTTATGACTCAATTCATTTAAAAAGTGGCGTTAACATTGTTGGTAGTGGTGTTCAAACAATTTTCAAAAAATGTGCATCTGTTTCGTCCAGACTCTCTGCAGATCTTGGATATGGACACTATGATGTTTCTGTTGAAAAACCAGAACTTTTCAAAAAGGGCATGGGGATTTATGTAAGCGATGATAATGGAAAAGGGTTTTACGCAACAGTGGCTACAATATTATGGAAGGACAAAAACTTGCTTGGAATTAATAGGATGCTCAATCATGACTATGCAAGGGTACGAAATGCGCGTGTTTGCAGCGTTTTCCCTGTGATAAGTGGCTACTATGCCAGAAATTTAACGGTTGAAGGTTTCACAATTGATGGAAATGGCAATGAGAATAGTTTTATTGATGGTTGTAGGGGTGGAGGTATTTTTCTTCTTCAATGTCATAATGTGAAGATAAGAAATATTGTTGTTCGAAGTTATAATGGTGACGGAATAAGTTTTCAACAGTGTACCCGTCTTGAAATAGAAGATTGTGAAATTACAGATAATTTTGGCTCAGGGCTTCATCCTGGAAGTGGTTCTGCAGGTGTTGTTATGAGAAATTGCAAAATTTGTAGAAACAAGAAAGATG
>JAMWCC010000081.1 GCA_023818375.1 Candidatus Omnitrophota bacterium
AGGAAAAGATGAGGATAATCTTGTAATATGTCAGATTGCAAAGGATATTTTCAAAGTAAAAAGGACAGTAGCAAGGGTTAATGATCCAAAAAATGAACGAATATTTTTTCAGCTTGGTGTTGATATAGCAATTGATAGTACAGCCATCATTGCCAAAATTATTGAAGAAGAGGTTTCTCTTGAAGATATGATAAATCTGTGTGCTTTTAAAAAAGGGCAGCTGTCTTTGGTGAGGATTGACTTACCTGAAGATGCACCAATTGTTAAGAAAAAAATGAAAGAATTAAACCTACCAGCAGAAGCAGTTATAGTTGCTGTTTTGAGGAAAGAGCATCTGATAGTGCCTGATAGTGATTTTGTTTTTCAGCAGGGAGACGAGGTTGTTGCCCTAACAAAGATTGAAGATGAGGGAGATATTCTGAATGCGCTCATAGGAAGGATATGAAAAAAAGACTTATCAGATATATTGGCATACTCAAAAGGGGCATTATCGGGATTTCGATTGAGCTTGTATATCCTCTGATTGTCACTGTTGCTGCTTTTCTGATTAGTTTGATAATGTTTTACTCGGAGATTTCTCATAGATGATTCCTGATTTCAGTAAGGATGACATTACTGTTGTAAGTCATTATATTGGTAAAATTTTTGTAGCTCTTGGAATCATACAGATTTTACCCATAGTAATTGGGCTAATTTGTTTGGAAATTGCAGCTGTTGTTGACTTTTTCATATCAATTATTACCTGTCTTTCTTTTGGTTCCATACTTTTATACTTTTCGCCTTCACCCCAGGAGTTGAACTGGAGACAGGGTATGATAATTGTAGCTCTTTCTTGGTTTGTAGCAATGTTTGTTTCTGCTCTGCCGCTTTATTTAAGTGGACATTTTGAGTGTTTTCTTGACGCTTGTTTTGAATCAATGAGTGCTTATGCAACGACAGGGCTTATTTTGATACAGGATCTTGACCATCTTTCCCATGCGCACAATATCTGGAGACATCTGATGTGTTTTATTGGTGGTCAGGGCATCATTCTTGTTGCCCTTGTTTTCTTTTTTAGGGGAGGGGATGCTCTTCGCATTTATATCGGTGAGGCAAGAGATGATAAGATTCTTCCCAATAGTATCACAACAGCAAAGTTTATCTGGATGGTTAGTTTTACCTACTTGCTGATTGGTTCTCTTTTACTGGCTTGTGTTCTTATGTTTCATGGATTACCTTTCCCCCGGGCAATTTTTCATGGATTGTGTATATTCATGGCTGGATGGGATACTGCAGGATTTGCTCCACAATCTTTAAACATTTTGTACTATCATAGTTTTGTATTTGAACTGGTTACAATTATCATAGTACTTCTTGGAGCGACAAGCTTTGGGGTTCACTATGCAGTCTGGACTGGTAAGTACAGAGAATTAAAGGAAGATTTTGAGGTTAAGATATTGATGTTTACAATTTTTATGACCTACCTAGTTGTTCTGATTGGTTTTTCTGGAAATATTGATTTTGTTGATCCAGTTTCATTTTTCAGATATACCTTTTATCAGCTTATATCGGGTCATACAGGAGTAGGTTATAGCAACATTTATTCATCACAGCTTTCAAAGTGGCCAGAACTTGCAATAATTGGCGTAATCATCGCCATGGGTATTGGTGGATGTATGAATTCCACAGCCGGTGGTATAAAAGTTTTTAGGATTGGACTTTTCTATAAGTCAATGAAAAGAGACATACGCAAATTGTCATACCCTGAAAGCTCCTATATAAGAGAATACTTCCATCACCAGAGAGAGATTTCAATTGACGATAATATGGTAAAGACAGCGATGGTTATAACGATCTGTTATATTTTACTTTATTTTTCGGGAGCTCTTGTTGGAACCTTTTTTGGATATGGGTTTTTACCCAGTTTGTTCGAATCTGTTTCAGCTTCTGCAAATGTAGGTCTTTCGATAGGTATTACAAATACCTCAATGCCTGTGTTTATGAAAATGTGGTACATATTTCAAATGTGGGCTGGAAGACTTGAGTTTTTTGCAATTTTTATCCTTGTAAGGTTTCTGGTTAAAACGGTAAAAAGATGAAAATAATCTGGAATACTCTTTTGGTGTTGCTTCTATTAAGTGCTATTTCCAAAGCTCAGACATTGAAAGCACTTATTAGCAGCCCTGATATGTTTGATGGAAAGGTAGTTATTGTTCAGGGTGAATTGATTGGTGATATTTTTAGCAGCAGGGATGGATTTTGGGTAAATATTCTTGACTCTGGAACAGCCATTGGTTTGTGGGTTCCAGAATCAGAAAAAAATAAGATTAAATTTCTTGGAAGATATGGTATTGAGGGTGATTATGTTAAAATTACAGGGATATTTCATAAGCAATGTGTGCAACATGCCGGGGACATGGATATTCATGTAAGTTGTTTTGAAATAATTAAAAGAGGGTCATACAAAAAGGAACAGCTGCCGCTTGAGAAAATCATTTTCGCATTTTCTCTCGGGATTGTGAGCCTTGCAGCAATTGGCATTCTTCATCTACTTTCCCATAAAGGATCCCCTCCGCACAATCAGTAATTTTTATCCTTACAATCTTGCCTTCAAGGACTTCTTTACTTTCAAAGCTTACTGGTATTCCCTGAATATTTCTTCCTATGTAAAGCCGTTGATTTTTAATGCTTTTTCTTTCTACCAGGACATCACAAACCTTGCCCTTGAAACTATTTAAAATGCTTCTTGTTATCTGCTTTTGTGTATCAAGAATTATTTTGTGCCTGTGTTCTTTTTCTTCCTTACTGACGGTTTCTGGTAGTTTGAAAGCTTTTGTCATTGGTCTTGGTGAATACTTAAAAACGAAAAGCTCATTAAATCTCACTTTTTTTATAAACGATAATGTCATTTCAAAATCCTGCTGTGTTTCTCCTGGAAAACCCACCATTACATCTGATGTTATTGAAATTTCAGGCATCAATTTACGAGTTTTTTCAACAACATTAAAAAACTTTTCAACCGTGTATTTTCTGTTCATTGCCCTTAAGATTTTATCTGAACCACTCTGCAATGGTATATGGAGATGCTTCATTATTTTTTCGTGTTGTGCCATGATTGTTAGTAATTTTTCCGTAGTGTCTTCGGGGTGAGAAGTTAAAAAACCTATTCTCAATAGACCCTCAATTTTTAAAATCTCGCATAGCAGGTCAGAAAAACAATAATCTATTGTAAAATCTTTTCCATATTCATTTACATTCTGGCCAAGTAGTGTTACTGCTTTTATACCTTGTTTAACAGCATTTCTAATTTCTCTTACAACAGAATCTGGAGATCTACTTTGAAGTTTTCCTCTAGCCATTGGTACTACGCAATATGAACAAAAATTATTACACCCCTTTATGATAGGAACCATCAAGGTTATGTCTTTTTTTGATGGGACACACTCAATAAAAGGATTGTCACTTTCTCCTGTTTTCAAAACACATTTGCCTGGGGAACAATTTTCAACAGTCTCTGGAATTTCAGCGATATGATTTGGCCCACAAATCACATCAAGAAACGGTAGTTTCTCGAGAATTTTTTCTTTATGAAGGTTTGCTGTGCAACCCGTCAGACAGAAAATAGTCCCTTTTTCTTTTAGGTGACTATTACTTTTCAAAAAAGAAATCACTCTATTTTCTGCCTTTTCTCTTATACTGCAACCAATTGCAATTAAAAGATGCGTCTGTTGCACATTTTTTGTTTCTTTCCAACCAGCTTGGGTAAGCAGTTGCTGTAATCTTTCTGATTCTGCAAAATTCATCTGGCATCCATATGTTTTTATAAAAAATTTTCTTTCCATCTTCAGAAAAAATTATTTGTTAAAAGTTTCTTTCAATAGGAGAACGAGCGCAGAAAAAAACAGTCCAATCCAAGAGAAAGCGGTTATTAAAATTTTTATACTAAATCTGACACTCATAATTTTTGCGTCAATGTAAAGATTTGAAAATCCAGTAGTCCAGTAGTTTTTAAATACGGCTGCATTTAGAAATTTTTCAGGCAGCACCAATCTCAGGATTTCTCCTATGGTCGTCCCTATAAGAAACCCAAGAACCAGAATTATGATCCAGGTTGAAATTTTCATTGTTATATTTTACCTGCTAAAAAAAACGAGTCAAAGTTTAATTTGATTAGAAAGGTTTGAGCTTTGCAAGTTATATGTTATACAATATCTGTAATTTTTTGCGTTAAAGGAGGGCAGAGATTTACGAATTTAGAACAACCTTAAGGGCATTAAAAAACCGCAATTACAGATTGTTCTTTTTTGGCAATGGTCTTTCTTTGATTGGTTCCTGGATGCAGACAACAACAGTTGGATGGCTTGTCTACAGGTTGAGTCATTCTTCATATATTCTTGGTATAACAGGGGCATTTGGTACACTTCCTATTCTATTGTTTTCAGTTTTTGGTGGGTATACTGCTGACAGGCTCAGTAGGTACAGAATTATCCTTGTGACGCAAACCTTTGCCATGATTCAGGCTTTTTCTCTCACGTTTTTAACACTTTCAGGAAACATTAAGGTTGCGCACATCATGTTACTTTCTTTTATTCTTGGCACAATAAATGCCTTTGACATACCAGCAAGGCAGTCATTTGTGGTTAACATAATTGAAAAAAAAGAAGATTTACCCAATGCTATTTCACTAAATTCTTTTCTTAACAATGGAGCAAGATTACTTGGACCATCGGTCGCTGGTGTTATTGTTGCCTATGCTGGTGAAGGTATTTGTTTTTTGGTTAATGCTTTAAGTTATGGGGCTGTAATTACGGCACTTCTGATGATGGATAAAAGTAAGGTCAGTACAGAGTTGCGTAGTGAAAATATGAACAGTATTTTTGAAAAGCTTAGTGAAGGTTTCAAATATGTGCGTGATTTCATACCTGTAAGAACTATCATTCTTTATATTGCTTTTTTTAGTATTTTCGGGATGTCCTATGGTGTATTGATGCCTGTTTTTGCTAAGGAAGTTTTTAAAGGTACAGCAAGAACACTTGGATTTCTTGTTGGTGGTGGTGGATTTGGTGCGATCTGTGGTGCGGTATATCTAGCTTCCAGAAAGAATAACACTGGCCTGGGAAAAACAATTCATTTTGCTGGTGCTACTTTTGGACTTGCCCTAATGTTATTTTCACATTGCAGGACGTTCTGGATTGCCTTATTCCTTTTAGTAATTGTAGGAGCTACAACGGTTCTTCAAATTGTCACTGCCAATATTATCCTTCAAACAATTGTTCCTGATGAGAAGCGTGGCAGAACAATGAGTTTTCACACGCTTGCTTTTATGGGAACACAGCCCATTGGTTCATATATCGCCGGTCTTCTTGGAAAGACCATCAATGTTCAAAATACTGTTCTTATTTGCGGGTTGCTGTGTATCATTGGGAGTATTGCATTTAGGAGACAATATAAAAGATTTTCATCACTAAACAAGGAAAGCGGTTTTATAAAGAAAATTTTTCTTGGATAGATTATCCATGGTATTTGTTTGTGATAGGCATTCTTCTATCCTTTCCAAATGAGCGGGGTGTAATTTTTATACCTGGCGGAGATTGCCTTCTTTTATATTCACTTAAATCCACCATCCTTACGACCTTTTCAACTGTTTTTCTGTCAAAACCCACTTTTACAATCTGATCAATGCTTTTATCCAACTCAACATACATCTTAAGTATTTTATCAAGTATTTCGTATGGTGGAAGGGAATCAGTATCTTTTTGATTGGGTTTTAGTTCAGCTGATGGTTCTCTTTTCAGAATGCTTTCTGGAATTACATAACTTTGTTGGTTTCTGTATCTGGCAAGTTTGTAAACAAGGGTTTTAGGAACATCCTTTATAACTGCAAAACCACCTGCCATATCTCCGTACAACGTTGAATATCCTGTACTCATTTCAGATTTGTTTCCTGTTGTTAAAACGAGATATCCAAATTTGTTTGATAGTGCCATTAAAAGATTGCCTCTGATTCTTGCCTGAATATTTTCTTCGGTAATGTCCCATGATGTATTTTTAAAACATGGTTGTAGTGTTTTCAGATATGCAGAAAAGATTTCTTCTATTGGTATTGTGATAAGTTCAACACCAAGATTTTCTGCAAGTTTTTTTACATCTTCTTCTGACCTTGAGGATGTAAACCTTGATGGCATAAAAACACAGATTACCCTATTTTTTCCAAGTGCATCTGCTGCAATTGTTGCAACAAGTGCTGAATCGATGCCGCCACTTAAACCCATGACAACTTTTTCAAATCCATTCTTGTTTACATAGTCTCTCAATCCAAGAATCAGGGAACCATAAACCTCTTCTTCCAGTGAGGGATGTTTTGATAGCAAGATGGGAATATGTTTTTTTTCTCTCGTACACAGATCAAAATCAGCCCTATCTTTATTTTTTTTGGCAGGTAAATTTATATCAACTATTAGGAGATTTTCTTCAAAGGCAGGAGCTCTTGTAATAACTTTCCCTTGTGGTGAGATGACAAAACCTTGTCCATCGAAGACAAGTTCATCCTGTCCACCTACAAGATTTGTGTAAACAATGTAAACATTATTTTCCCTTGCGGATTTTAGGACTATTTTTTCTCTGAGTGTTACTTTCCTGATGTGATATGGGGAAGCATTAATATTTATTATGAAAGAAGCCCCTTTTTTAGCCTGTTTTGGAATGGGCCCTTTACTTTGCCAGATGTCTTCGCAGATACTCACGCCAAAAGTATAACAAAATTTTTCTATGTTTATTGTAAATACAGGACTATCATCCCCAGGGGTAAAATACCTCATTTCATCAAATACACCATAGTTTGGGAGTATATTTTTATGGTAGACTGCCTTGATTTTGCCTCGATGTATTATTGCGGCTGAATTAAAAATTTTTACCCCCCTTCTGGCAACAAAGCCAACTATCGCAACGATATCTCCAATCTCTTTTGCGACAGATTTGATAGTTTTTAGGTTGTCGTCTATAAAAGTTTTTTTCAACAAAAGATCTTCAGGTGGATAGCCAGTTATAGCAAGTTCAGGAAATGAAATAATTTCAACACCGGCGTTATATGCCTGTTGAGTAAATCTTAAGATTTTTTCTGCATTTCCTTTAAGATCTCCAACTGTTGAATTCATCTGGCAGCAAGCAATGCGCAATGGCCTTTTTTCCATTGTCAATGTCCTTTTGAGTTGTATATTGTAATATAGTATACTTGTATTGACAATGATAGCAAGATTTATGGTATTGAAAATCCTTGTTTTATTTTTGCCATTGAATCTATTTTCTTCATCTTTCCCAGAAACTGCCTTTATTATTTGCAGAAAGGCGATTGAACACTATTTACTGACGGGGGAAAAAATCAATTTTTCAAATCTTCCTGAAATTTTCAATAAACGGATTCCTGTTTACATTTCTTTACGAAATGGAAATCAAACCAGGGGTTGCGCAGGAATCTTCTTTACTGATAGAACCTTTGCCGAAAACCTGATAGATTTTTCAATTATAGCTGCAAGTAAAGATTCAAGGTACAGACCAGTTGATATTAATGAATTAGAAAATATAAGAATTCAAATAACAATTCCCGGTCAGATTATTGAAATTCCATCAATTAGTTCATTAAATCCAGATAAGGAGGGGCTGATTGTGGAAAAGCAGGGTAGGTGGGGAATTGTTCTTCCAGGAGAAGCAAAGACGGCGCAATACGCTTTAAAGATGGGTCTAAAAAATGCAGGGTTGATAAATTCTGAAGGTGTTAGACTGTTAAAATTTTATGCACAAGTCTTTATTGAGGGGGAAAGATGAAAAAAATCTTTTACTTTATATCTTTAGCTATTACGATTGGTTGTTTTGGAGATATTATTACAGGAACTGTCGTAACAAGTGAAAAAAAGCCACTTGGTGGAGCCAGGGTGACAATTTTCAGATATGAAGATGTTCAAACACATTTGAAGACAGCAATCACAGACAAAAATGGAAGATTTAGATTTGACAATCTCGAAACTGGCTACTACAGAATAGTTGTCTCAAAAGCAACATTCTGTGATGAAGTCCTTGGAAGGATTGAAGTTAATCAGCCGAAGTTTGGAATCGTGAATTATGAGATTGTTCTATCACGGCCTGGTTCGTTAAGTGGCTTTGTTTATGATCCAGAAGGAAAACCTGTATCAAAAGCAGAAGTATTTATTGGAAATAAGAAGGTCAAAACAGATACCAGAGGTTTTTATAGAGCCGAAGGACTAAAACCAGGTTTGTATTACATTCATGTTGTTGCAATGGGTTTTGTCAAAGATTATAAATCTTCAGTTGCGGTTGAGGAAGGAAAAGAAACAGCAGGTATCAACTTCAATCTATGTTATGCAGGCAGTACCAGGGGCACTGTTGTTGATTTGTTGACCGGTAAACCAATAAAAGATGTGCAGATTGATTGTTCAGGTCCTATTTATGTTTCTGGAAAAACTGATGAAAATGGAATTTTTTCAATTGATGGATTGAAACAGGGTACCTACACCCTGTATTTTTATAAACAGGGCTATGAGCATTTTAGGATGAATTTCAGTGTTCAAGTTCGCCAAGCTGTTGATCACGGAGAAATAAGATTGAAAATGAGGGATAAATACTTCAATATCGTTTTGCGTGAATGGATTTTTACACCACAGGAGAACATCAAGCTTTATTTTAATGCATTCAGAGTGTCTTCATTTACACTTGATATCTACGAGGTTGATATTTTTGATCAGATTAACAAAGCAAAATCAAAAAAGGCTTCAATTCAAAGCATTTTAGAGTCGCTTGATGGAACAGAAAAAATTGTTTTCAGCAAGAAATTTGATATTTCATATCCTACCCCGCTTACTGAACTTTATGATAGAAAAATAGCAATTGGTATGCTTCCCGAAGGTGTTTATGTTTGCAAATTGATACCAGATGGACTTCCTGTACAAAAGACATGGTTTGTTGTTTCAGATATTGGTTTTGTGTCAAAATCTGTGGATAAAATGGTCGACTGCACGGTTTTTTGTATCTCAAGGGGTAATATACTGGCTGATATTCCTGTTTATATTTTTGATCAGCAGTGGAATTTGAAAAATGAGATAAGAACAGATACTAATGGACAATTCAAGTTAGAAACAGGGAATAATTTTTTAGTGGTAAAAGATAAGTCTATTGCTTTTTCAGAGTCATCATACATTATTTTTGGTACGGATAATGGAAGCCGTTGCTTATATGCTTTTACCGATAGACCAGTTTACAGACCAGGCCAGACAGTATATTTTAAAGGAATTCCCAGGGTTGATATGGGTAGTAGCTATGAACTGGCTGAATTTTCTAATTGTGCGATAAAAATTATATCTCCGGATGGTGAAATAGTCTATGAAACAATGATAAAACCGGCAAATACTGGTTCGGTTTATGGACAATGGGTAATTCCTGAAGAGCCACAGCTTGGAACTTACACAATTGAATTTTTGACACAAGGTAGGGACCAGCTCCATGGACAGTGTATTTTCAAAATACTCGAATACAGAAAACCAGATTTTTTTGTTGAAGTAGTACCTGAAAAAGAAATGTATCTTCCGGGTGAGAACATTAGGGTGCGTGTTTCTGCAAGGTATTACTTTGGTGCACCTGTAAAAAATACCGATGTTATGTGGGCTGTGTATTCAAAGAACACATATGATTTGGATAATGAGCAAGAAGATGAATATAGCGATTGGTGGCGTGGTGCTCTTGTTTATTCTGGTAGTGCTAAAACAGATGAAAACGGTTTGGCTTTATTTGATATTCCTTCAAAGTCTTCCTATCAGCATAGGCAGATATACTTGATTGAAGTGAGAATGACGGATTTAAGCAGAAGGGAAATAATTGCAAGCAGGCAGATTACTATATTGCCTGGTTGTTATGAAATAATTGTTTCTACTGATAGATATATCTATTCGCCAGGTGAAGAAATCTTTTTAACAATTTCAACCAAACATTTTTTCGATGATTGCATTTCTCAAAAAAAACAGATGACTGTTTTTATAAGCCAAGAACATTACGATGCTAAAAGAAGAAGATGGAGCTTCAGTGAGATACTGAGAAAAAAGATTATTCTGGTTGGTGAGAAAACAATTATTAGACTAAAACCTGTTGCAACGGGGTATGTCAAGATTTCTGTACAGGGGCTGGATAAATATAGCAATATCATTACGGGTACAAGATACGTCTGGATAACTGGTTCTGATTCCTACTTATCCTGGGTTTCAAAAAAAGAAATAGAGCTGGTTGCAGATAAAAAAGTTTATAACGTAGGTGATATGGCAAAAATTCTTATTAACACCAGGTATAAAAATATTGATCTTCTTTTTACAATTGAAGGTCAGAAGCTTTTTGAAAGCAGGATTATTAAAATAGGACATGGTAATACCGTAATTGAGGTACCAATAAGACAGGAACACATCCCTAACTTTTATGTTTCTATCTGTGGTGTAAAAAATAAAAATTTTATCTATTCAAGCAAACAATTAAAAATTGACTGTAAAGAAAAATTCATTGATGTTGAAATTTTGCCTGAAAAAAAAGAGTTTCAACCGGCACAAAAAGCTTTCTATACAATAAAGACAACTGACTTAAAAGGAAATCCGGTTTCTGCTGAATTTTCTATTGGAGTTGTTGATGAATCTATATATTCCATTTCAGGGGAGCTGGTTCCCAGAATTGAGGACTTTTTTTATGGTGTTAAGGCAAATAGAGTCTCAACTTCTTATTCCTTTTACCGCTGGTACTATGGTGGTCCAGGAAAGGATTTTGCGCAGTCCGACATAAGAAAAAAATTCGAAGATACTGCATTTTGGTTGCCTTTTGCATTTACAGATCAAAATGGTTTAGCAAATGTGAGGTTTGAATTTCCCGATAATCTGACAACCTGGCGTGCAACTGTACGCGCTATAAGTAGTGATATGAAAGTAGGGACAGGCATTGACAGAGTTATCACAACAAAGCCCCTCGTAGCCAGGTTGATAACACCCAGGTTTTTTGTTGAGGATGATAGAGTGGTGATTTCAGGAGTTATACATAATCGGACAAAAATTGGTCAAAAAATTTTTGTAAAATTAGTTGCGGAAGGACTTGAAATTCTGGATGAACCGGAGAAAACAATTGAACTTGATAGTGAAAGGTCTGAAAGAGTTGATTGGAAAACGAAAGTTAAATCACACAGGAGTGCAAAAATTACTTTATTTGCATGGTGTCAATCTTATAAGGACGCAATGGAACTTGTGTTGCCTATTTTTTCTTATGGGGCTGAAGAAAGACATGTTTTTGCCGGTAAATGCGATGACACCAAGATTGATACTTTCTATATGCCTGCAGGAACAATTTCTGCTTCCATTGATGCAAAGTCGTATATATATCCTTCTCTCGTCTGTGGATTGCTTACTTCTCTTGAAGAGCTTGCAAATTATCCATATGGGTGTGTTGAACAAACATTAAATGCTTTTTTACCCGCAATACAAGTTGCCCATACGCTTGTCTCATTAAAAAATGAAAACCTTTATCTTCTTGCAAAAGACAAAAAAAGGTTTGAACAGATGAAAGAAGAACTTCCGAAAAAGGTGGCTGACGGACTTATTAAACTTTACAAATATCAAAGAGAAGATGGTGGATGGGGATGGTGGCAAAATGAAGCAAGCAATCCTTATACGACAGGCTATGTCGTCTTTGGACTTGCTCATGCAAAAAAATGCGGATATATGATAAACCCAGAAAGGTTTGAAAGGGCAAAAAACTTCCTGAGAAACAAAATTTCTTCTGTTTCTGACTATAATCAGAGAACATTTTTATTTTATGCTCTCACTTATGCTGGAGAAAAAGATAACAGTGTTGTTGAAGAACTCTATAAAAATAGAGAAAAACTTAATCCCTATACTCTTGCCCAATTATGTCTTATTTTGCATCAGAACAATGATGTGCGGGCAAAACAATTACTCGATTATTTATGCAGTAAGCTTGTCAGACCAGTTCCATCCTTTTGTTATTGGAAGGCAGAAGATGGCAATTATGGCTGGATAAACAATGATATTGAAGCAACTGCCTGGGGATTGTGTGCAATTCTCGCTATTGATCCAAAAAGAAATGAAGTTCCCGGTATCCTGAGATATCTTGTTTTAAAAAAACGTGGTGGTCTCTGGTATTCGACAAAGGATACAGCGATATGCTTGTTTGCTTTCACTGAACTGCTCAAAACATTTGATGAGCTTTCACCCGATTATGTTGTCGCCTTTTATTTGAATGACATTTTATTAAAAGAGGAAAAACTTGATAGAAAAAGCATTGAAAAATTTAACGATGTTGTTACTTTGCCTAATGAAAATTTCATTTCTGGAAAAGTCAATAGTATCAAAATTGAAAAAAAAGGAGAAGGAAATCTTTATTATTCACACGTTATAAAATACTCAGTTAAGGATGTTTTTATTCCCCAATTTGATGCGGGGTTCAGAATTTCTAGACGATACACAGAAGTTGAGCCGCGAAGGGTTGTTGATGTGCAGGGAAATGTATCATATGTCTATGATGAAATAAAAAGTGTTAGAAGCGGAGATAGAGTAAGGGTAGAGATAAAGATTTCAGGTGTAAAAGGATACGAGTACATAATGATAGAGGATCCTATTCCTTCTGGTTTTGAAGTTGTTGAACAACCATCTGTAGATGATTTCTGGTGGGCAAGGAAAGAGATTAGGGATGAAAAGGTGGCTTTTTTTACTTCTACATGGCATGAAAAAGACATGACAATTGAATACCAATTAAGGGCAGAAACTCCAGGTTTTTATCATATTCTGCCTGCTAAGGTTCAGCTGATGTATCTTCCTGAGATATGGGGTCGTTCTCAAGGGAATGTAATTGTTGTTGAATGATGAAATGGTAAAAAAGGTAAAATTGAGTGTGTTTATCATGGCGTTAGCCTTTAATATCTATGGAGATAATTTTCCTTACCTGTGGTCTTCTTATACCACGTATTTCAAGCAGGACATAGACGACAGGGGTAACAACATACAGATTGCCGCAAATTACCTTGATGGTTATATACTTTTGCCAAAAACAATTTTTTCCTTTAACGAAGATGTTACCTCAAAAATTCCGGAACAAAACTTAGGTGTAGCCTGTGTCCTTATTAATGACAAAAGGGTTTTGGGTTATGGTGGTGGTTTGTGTCAGGTATCTTCCACACTTTATGCT
>JAMWCC010000078.1 GCA_023818375.1 Candidatus Omnitrophota bacterium
ACGATAGAAGACATAAAGTTTTGTGAGGACAATGGTTTTTTTGATATAGTTGTCTCCTTGAAGACACCTTATGTAAAAACCACAATTGAGGCTTATAGAGAAATTTTCGATAGATGCAATTATCCACTTCATCTTGGAGTTACAGAAGCAGGTTATGGAGATACTGGAGTTGCAAAGAGCATATTGGGTATAGGAATCCTTTTATTTGAAGGAATTGGTGATACCATAAGGGTTTCTCTCACCGATACTCCTGAGAGAGAAGTTAGAATTGCTCAGGCGATACTTCAAGCACTTGAATTGAGAAAATTTGAACCAGAGATAATTTCCTGTCCAGTGTGTGGTAGATGCCAGGTGCCTGTGAAAAAAATCGCCAGTAAAATCAAAGATGGAATTATGGATATGATGATAGATAATCCTTTCTTGAAAAACCTTACGATAGCGATAATGGGCTGCAGTGTTAATGGTCCTGGTGAAGCAAAACAGGCTGATATTGGTATAGCAGGTGGAAAGGATAGATTTACGCTTTTTGCAAAAGGAAATATAATTGGAACGTACCCCACAAAGGTTATAGAAAAAATCTTTTTTGAAAAGATAAAGGAGATTTCAAATGGTTAAGATAGGTTATGGAAAAGCAGTAGTAACTCCACCTATTGGAAGTGGGTTGGTGGGTTATTTTGAAAAAAGGATTTCAAAAGGGGTAAAGGATGATTTATTTGTGCATTGTCTCTGTTTTGATAATGGTGATAATAAACCTGTTTTTATTCTTTCGGCAGATTTTTGCTGGATAGAACCTTCGTTGCTCAGAAATGTCATCAGGCTGGTGGAAGAAAAATTGGGAATACAAAATCCAAATATTGTTATACATGCAACACATACTCATACAGGTCCTCTGACCGGGGTAAATGAGAATTCCATTTTTGTAAAAGATGTTCCGTTGAATGAAGAATATATCAGTCAACTCCCAGTTAGGTTTATGGAAGCAATTGAGCATGCCTATAGGATACGGGATAATATACTGATTGGTTTTGGCTATGCTGAAGTTGAAGGGATTTCATTTATAAGAAGATATAGGATGAAAGATGGAACAGTCATCACAAATCCTGTTAGAAAGGATGAAATAATTGAACCATGTGGTAATCTTGATAGGACACTTAATATTATGAAGTTGGAAGATGAAAGAGGAAAAATAAAATGTATTGCGATGAATTTTGCTATGCATCCAGATACAATTGGTGGAGAGTTTATCTCTGGCGATTGGCCTGCAATATTGGTTGATAGGGTTTCAAAATACTTTAATTGTGGTGCTATGTTTTTCAATGGTCCATCTGGAGATATTAACCATATCAATCCTTATGACATGGATACCCGTGGTCCAAAAATTACTGAAAGGATCGTTTCTACCCTTTTTGAAAAGGTAAAAAATGTTGTTGGTAGTGTAATATGTAAACCTTATGAAAAGATTGCATTTTCTCAGGACATTATTAAAATGCCCAAGCGAGTTATAACGTCAGAGCAGATTGAGCAGGCAAGAAAAGACATTGAAAGATATCCATCAACGAATTTGAAGGCAATCATTGCGCGTTCAATTTTAAAACAGGCCGCGATAAAAGAGGATTTTATACCTAACAGGGTTTCCCTGTTTTCAATTGATAGAATTTTTGAGGCTTTTTTTATGTCAGGAGAGCCATTTTCTGATATCGGTATTAGGATTAAACAATTGATGGGCTTTGAAAATAAATGGGTGATTGAAAATTGTGATGACTATGTTGGCTACATTCCAGATGAAAACGCATTCATGGCTGCTGAGGAAAATAGAAGAATAAAGGGAGAAGAGTTTCCATCAGTTGATGTTTTTGAATCTATTGGAATGGAAGCAAGCTATGAGACAAGTCCGATACCTTGCAGGGTTGGTGTTCAGGCGGCGCAATCATTAATTTCAGGTTTTCAGAAATTGCGTGAGATTCATATAAATAAATTTTATGCCTGATGGACTACTTGTATTCTATTTCAATAATTTCGTCAAAATCCTTCAATGCATTTAGAATTGAAAAACCATCCTTTTTTCCTCTGGACCTAAAAAGAATCTCAAGTACAGAAAAGTTCTCATTTTTATGTTCAAGGAAAGAAAATTCCAAAATCTTGTAACCCATGTTAGAAAAAATTGAAAAAATTTTTTCTGAAAATATTGAGATATCCCCGGTAAGCTTGATCCTTATACGATTGTATACATCATGCGGGATTTTAGATTCTATCCCTTTTAAGGTAAGAAGTGTAATCATTACAAGTATTGTGGTACTGATACCAAGGATATAATATCCACAACCTATTGCAAGGCCCATGGCACTGACAACCCACAGACATGAAGCAGTTGTAATACCGCGTACATTCCCTCTGTCTCTTATTATTGTTCCTGCACCAATAAAACCAATTCCTGTAAGTACGCCATATGCAATTCTCGCAGGGTCTATTCTCAAATACAAGGAGTCAACCTGTGAAAAAAGCTCATGTATTCTTAGTGAAACTATCATTGAAAGGCAACACCCCATGCCTACAAGTATCATCGTCCTGAAGCCTGCAGCTCTTGCATGCCTTTCTCTTTCCCATCCAATAACCCCACTTAAGATTCCCGCAATAAGTATTCTTAACAACCATACCAATTCTTGAGACATAATTCTATATTACTATTTTTCGAAATGGTGTCAATTTTTTGAATGTGTATTAGAATAATACTATGGACGGACAGAACTTACAGCACAATTTGTACCAGGTACCGGTAAATATTCTCTATCAGAAGCTTCTTCGATCTTCTGTTGTTGAACTGCTACAGATTTGCGAGAAAGCATCTGAGGAAAATCCATTTCTTGAGTTTGAAAGAATTTATACTGGATCCGACTTGACACAAAATATTTTTGAAGACATTTGTTCAAGAGATTCTTTTATTGACAGATTGAAGGTCGAGATTGCTTACCTGAATCTGGAACCTAAAGTATCAAGTGTTGCAGAAATGATTATTGAGCTCATTGACGACGATGGATATCTTAGATTTTCCATAGAAGAAATATCCCGCATGGTACAAGAAGATGGTGAAATTGTTAAGAAAGCCTTAAATGCGATTCAGTTAATGGAACCTGCTGGGATTGGTGCAAGAAATTTCCAGGAATGTTTGTTGTTACAGATGAAGGCTAAAAAAATGGAAAAAACACTGGCATACAAGGTCCTTTGTGAATGTGGGCAGGATCTTATTGCTGGAAGGTTTTCATTTATTAAAAAGAAAATGAAGCTGACGGACGCACAAATTTTAGATGTTATTACAGAAATTAAAAAACTTAATCCCTTTCCAGCGCGGTATGCCTTTTTGAATCTTGAGCAGATGAAAACGAAATTTCCAGATTTTATTATAAAAAGTATTGAGCCAACCATTTCAATTGAATTTGGCGAAGACAAGATTTTCAGAATATTTATTAATAATGAGTATGCAAAGATTATAAATAAGGTTACCGGTAGTGAAAAGGCTTTTTTAAGTCAAAAGCTGAGTCAGGCGAGAAGACTTCTTCAGTGCATTGAAAATAGAAAAAGGTTTCTAGATGCCTTTTTAAAATATATTGTCGATTACCAGAAGGATTTTATTTGTAATGGAAGGCCTCTTAAACCCTTAAAAGAAACGACTCTTGCCAAAAAATTTTCGTGCAGTATTTCTTTAGTGAGCAGAGCCATTTCAGGTAAGTATATCGCGTACGCTGGGCACATCTTTCCTGTTAAGAAACTATTTAGCCACAATCTGGGAAATTTAAGTCAGGAGTCAATAATAGATGAAATTGAGAATATCATCAGGACTTCTGGTTCTGTTCTTTCAGATCGTCAGATATCGGAAAAACTGAGAGATAAGGGGATCGAAATTGCACCACGGACTGTTAACAAGTATCGTAGGAAAAAAGAAATACTTAACTCTTACCTCAGACGTTCACTGAATAGATTGGAAAACTTATAGTGAAAGTAGTCCCTTGTCCTGGCGTACTTTCAACTGATATATCTCCCTTGTGGGATTCGATAATCTTTTTAGAGATTGTCAGCCCGATGCCAGTACTTTTTTCTGACTTTGTTGTAAAAAATGGCTTGAAGATCTTTTCAACAATTTCTGGTGGCATACCTCTGCCAGTATCAGAAACAGAGATGATTACTCTTCCGGATTGATGTTTCGTTTCAATGCTTATAGTTCCTTTAGAATCCATTGCCTCTATAGCATTCATAAACAAATTAATGAACACCTGTTGAATTTGTTCTGATGAACCAAGAATTAATGGAAGATCACTTGTGAATTTACAAGAAAAATTTATATTCTTTGCTATTGGATTGTCTTTAAAGAAGAGCACCATATTTTCAAGAATCATATTGATATTAATGGGAACAAACCTCGATGCCTTTTTTGAGACATCAAGGAAACTTCTTGCGATAGTCTGGCATCTTTTAACCTCACTTTCCACAAATTTTAGGTATTTTTCGATTTCTTCAATTGGTGCTTGTTTTTTATTTGTGATTTCATGAAGTAGTATCTGAACATACCCAAGAATTACAGTAAGTGGATTGTTAATTTCATGAAGCATCTCGGCAGATAACTTTCCTACAAGAGCAAATTTCTCAAGTTCACTAATCTTATCTTCAAGCTCAGTATTAAGTTTTCGTAGCCGATTCATTATGAGTTTTGTTGAATGTATAATTCTACTTTTGTCAACCGCTCTTTTGACAATTTCTTTCATTTCATTTACATCAAAAGGTTTACTTACAAACTCAAAAATATTCAGGTGAACTGCTTTCTGGGCTGATTCAAGTGTTCCATAACCCGTAAGTATAATTACAGGTATATCCTGATTAAATTGCCTTATTGCTTCGAGTGTTTCAAGTCCTGATTTCCCAGGCATTCTTAAGTCAAGTATTACAACATCAAAATGGTGTTTGCGTAACATTGAAATTCCTTCGTCCCCATCCTTTGCCAGAAATACTAAGTATGTATCTTTAAGAAGAATTCGTAAAGATTCTCTAGGACCTAGTTCATCATCAATAACAAGTATTGCATCCTTTTCAAATTTTTGCGGTGAAACCGCAGCCGATGAAACTTCCGGAAGATTTGTATACTCCATCGGTAAATCCTCCCTGTAAAATAGTTCTATCCTTGAAATTGTTTTGCATGTAGAACAAAGAAAGTTTTCCTGGTTTAAGATTTATAGATGTGCCAACCGAATAAACAATTCTATCGGAATCCGGAAGGGTCGGTTCAAAGGTTCTGTCTGGTACAGGCGTTTCAATCAAACCTATACCAAAATTGATAGCGCATGCACTATTAATCATATATTCAAGCCCACCTGAAAAAGTCCAGACATCCTTCCAGTTTTTTATCAATGTCGGAATAAGGATGCTATTTGGTCCTGCATCAACAACAATTTTTTCAAGACACGAATATTTTACAAACTCGGCTCCAATTTGAAAAGCAATTTTTTCATTTTTCCATCTGTACCCCAGGGAGTATATTTCAGGAAATTTTATTTTAAATCTGCTTTTTACAGTAGGTTGTATTCCGTTTAGAAATCCCGGTAATGTTTGAGGAAAATTTGTCATTGAAAATGTGCCAGAATAGTCCATTTCAAATGGTGATGTCCAGACAAAACCAAAAGAATGTTTCTGCTTGTTTAAAAGAATACCAATTCTTAAAGATATTGCTAAATCTTCCCCTTTCAAGACTGCTATTCCATCAGGAGTCGCTGTTATAAATGACCAGGGGATTGACTGCCTTGTTTCAACCATGCTTTTGTGGATATCAATTCCATAACCCAAACCAAGGTATGGGGTGGGGGCAAATGCCATTGCTGGCGTGAAGGTAATAAATTTCATTTCTCCATAGTACGGAACATTGTAAGCCCAGTGGATTTCAGTAAATTTTTTATTCCATTGGGTTTTTTGTCCATATGGACTTGTAATACCAAAACCAAATCCTATGTTTGATTTTTCTGGCGCGTAGCTGGCATAGATATTTCCGAGATATGCAATATTATTTTCTTTACTGGTGCTCACATTATTTCCTAAAAATTTTGTTTCAGAAAAAAGAAAGAGAATATCTGAGTGAAATTGATTTTGTTTTAAAAAAGCAAGTCCTGCTGGGTTTAAAACACATGCTGAAGGATCATCTGCCTGCGCAACAAAAGCACCCCCATTCATTAAAGCGACTGTCCCTGATGGAGGATTTCTGTATCCTTGGGAATAACATATACAGCAGATTAAAAGAATACCCGCGACAATTTTTTTAGCCATCGTGACTCCTTTTGCTTTCACTAATATATTTATCAAAAAGTGTGCCAACTAGAATTTACATTTAAAAATAATAATTTCAGCGCGCACAAATACAGATCTTCCTTTTTATTTCGATAAAATTTACAAGGAGAATTTTTACTCCTAAAAGTGTACAATTTTGTACAGGTTTGACTTGGATTTTATTAAGGCATAAAATAAATAAATGGAAATCAAAGGTTTAAATGCTTTGTACAAAATTGAACACCAGTGAGTACAAATTCGTTACTTATAAGTATTTCAGGAGTACCAAAAATATTTTCTGATTTTTTGCCGGATAATGGGCTGGCAATTCTTGCTGCATGCCTGGAAGATAACTCCCACAATGTGATGATTCTCGATTATAACACTCCTGATACCCTCGAACTTGTTTTTGAATATAAGCCAGTTTCAGAAATCCGCAAAATTGCAGAAAAAATTTTTATATACAAGCGTAGACCTAACATAATTGATCTAGCTAAACTCAAAATAATTTCAAGACGACTTGAAGAATATAAGAAAAGTGTTTTTGACGGGATATCTAATGACATATGTAGAATTGTAAAAGAGAATGATATTGATTTTGTGGGAATCAAGCTGTGGGCAGGCGAAGGGTTCATGTACTCCCTTTTATTGGCTGAAAAGCTTAAAAGGGAATTTCCAAAGATAAAGATTTTTGGTGGTGGACCTCAGGTTGATATCTTTCAGGAAGAAATTTTTAGAATTACTGATAATTTTGATGCTCTCTGCCTTGGTGATGGAGAAGAGACAATCGTTCTACTTGCAGACTTTGTTCGGGGTAAAGTGGCTCTCGACAGTGTACCAAATGTTATCTTCAAAAAGAATGGATCGATTGTGAAAACCGAGAGAAGGTTTATTACGGAATTTGAAAAATTACCTTTTCCTGAATATAGAAAGGACGTTTACATTGGTGTTGATAATAAAGTAAAAATGTTTGTACTTGATGAAAGCCGAGGTTGTAATAATCAGTGCGCATTTTGCATTCATCCAGTAAAAAGCGGAAAACTCAGAAAAAAACCAGTTGGAAAAATATTGAGAGAAATTGAATACTCTCTTTCTACTTATGGAACAAAACTATTCAGATATGCCGGATCAAGCACACCAGCTGATCTTCTTGAAATCACTGCAAAAAAAATTCTGGAAAAAGATTTGAAAATTGCTTACACGTGTTTTGGGAATTTTGAGGCAATGAAAAATGCAGATTTTAATCTGATAAGGAGTTCTGGTTGCATGGCAGTGTTTTTTGGTCTTGAATCAGGAAGTCCCGAAATATTAGAAAAAGCATTTCACAAGAAAAATTCATTGGTTGATGTGGAACATGTTATGGATGCCTGTAAGAAGGCTGGTATATTTACTGTAGTCAGTGTGATATATCCTGCACCTTTTGAAACAGAAACTACAAAACGCCAGACCATTGAGTTTTTGACAAAAATAAAACCTGACAGTGTACTGGTTCAGTTTCCAGGGCTGTATCCACGAACAGTTTGGGGACGAAATCCAGAAAAGTTTAATTTCACTCTTGAGACAGATACTTATGAACTTGACATTATGACATATCAGATAAAGCAGTTTTTCCCACCCAGATACTGGAAACCTCTGCCATATCGAGTTAACGGAATGAGGTTTAGGCAATATGCTGCAGAAACAGAGAAGTTCCAGAAGGAGTTAAATAGCAGAGGTTTTTTAACATTTGTTTCCGATGAAGCATATCTGCTAAGCAAGTGTGCAGGTTTTGAAAACCCGTCTGAATTTATAGACAAAAACAGATTTTACTTATTTGCAGGTCTTGCTGACGAAATACGAAAAGAAATAAAATTGATAAATAGTTCAATGATATGAAATGGATTACAGGGTTGTTATAACCGGAATTGGTGTGATTGCACCCAACGGGATAGGAAAGGATAATTTCTGGCTTGCTCTTCAACAGGGTAAAAGTGGGATAAAAAAAATTTCAAGATTTGATCCAACCAGTCTTCCTTGTCAGATTGCAGGAGAAATTCCTGAATTTAAGCCAGAGCAGTTTATTGAAAAAAAATTAGCCAGAAAAATGGCACGGTCCACTCAATTTGCAATTGCCGGGGTGAAACTTGCTCTTGAAGATGCAGGAATAGATATTCAAAAGATTAATCCTGATGATGGCCTTATTTCCCTTGGCATTAGCAGCAGTGCAATGGATTTGATAGAGAGCCAGTACCAGGTTTTTATTAAATATGGTGCGAAAAAAGTTTCGCCTTATGGTTTTGTTGCTGCTACTCCTAACCGTGTTATTGGAGAGATTATTGAATATTTAAGATGGAAAGCGCAAACGATTTCAGTAACGGCTGCCTGCGCAACTGGAACGGATGCTATTGGAAATGCATTTCATAGGTTGAGACAGGGTCGTGCTGTTGTAGCAATCGCTGGTTCATCAGATGCAATAATAACACCTCTAATTATGGCCGGACTTTCTTCCTCAGGAATAATACCAAGTTGTGTAAACAATAATCCTGAAAAAGCCAGTAGGCCATTTGACAGGTTTCGTTACGGTGGCATCCCATCAGAAGGTTGTGGCTTTGTTGTTTTGGAACATCTAGATTATGCTCTCAGTAGGGGTGCAAAAATATACGGTGAAATTGTTGGTTATGGAACATCTGGTGAAATTTCATCACAAGAAAATCCGTCCTCAGGGCTGAAGGGTTCCATTAAAAGGGCATTAGAGGATGCAGGTATATCCTATAGTGGTATTGATGTCATCAGCGCCCACGCACCGTCGGATCCGATTATTGACAGGGTTGAAACACAAATTCTAAAGGAAATTTTTGGCATACGAGCATATGATATACCTGTAACTTCAATTAAATCAATGGTAGGAAATCCTTTGGGGTCCGCGGGTGTTTTTCAGATCATTGCTGCAATGCTCTGGTTTAATAAGAATATTGTGACACCCACAATCAATTACGAGTATCCTGATCCTGAATGTGATCTTTATTATGTTCCAAATAAGACACACAATCTGGTAGTTAATACTGCGCTTTTGAACTGTGGTGGTCTTGGTGGTACATGTTCAGCATTGATTTGCAGGAGATTTAACATATGAAATTTTGGGTTATAAGCCTTATTTATACCATAGTAATTACAACAGTTCTTGCTTGGGTTGTTTATGTACGCAATAGTAATAGACCCCCAAACAGGAGATTCCCTATTTTTGCTGCTGCTCTTGCGATATGGTCCTGTGTGGATATTCTTTTGATGAGTGTAAATCAAATTGTTCACCAAGTGGTTCTTCTGAAAATTGCGGGAGTACTTGGGGCTTTATTACCATCAGCTTTTGTTTTTTTTGCTACGGGTTTTGATCAACGTGAAACAAAGATAACAAAAAATATTCAGCTTTATTCATTTCTAATGGGTGTACTGGCTTCCTTGTTCACTCTTCATCCATCTTTTATAAAAAAAATCATTATAAGTGAAAGTTTACAAGATAGATTACCGGGACCCGATGTTGTCTACGGTTGGCCCTTTGTTGTTTACTCTTTGATAATAATGTCTTTGATGTTTTTTGGTTTAAGATACCTGTATAGATTGATGAGAAGCAAGACGGGCATTCAGAGGACAGAGATACAATATATATTCCTTGCAATCATCACAGGTACCTTTTTTGCAGTTGCAACCACTTTGATAGCACCGATGTTCGGCAATACTGCTTTATGTAGATTTGGTTCAATGTCTTCCATCATTATGGTCTCAATAATTGCTTACGCAATTGCAAAGCATAAAATTTTAAATATTTCTATTTTTGCCGAGAAAACTTTCATTTATGGATGCCTGGTTGCAGGATTGATGGTAATTTATTTATTTTTGGTGTGGTCATTGTCCCACTTTATCAGAGCATTTAATCCGCATGAATCTCTACTTCCTATAATTATTAGTTCTTTTATCATAGCGATTGCTTTTTCTCCAATGAAGGAAATTATACAGAATTGGGCAAAAAGAAAAATATTTAAACAAAAATTTGATATTGAACAGACGCTGGCACAGATAAGGTTTTTAATCGGTAGGTCGTTGAATTTTGAAGAGGGGTTTTCAGCTTTAATTGAAATAATAAGCAGTGAAATTCGCATTAGCCAGAAACCATTATTAATCATAAGCTTTGAGCCTGCAGCAAAAAGAATTTTTCTGGAAATGAGTGTTAATTCAAAATATGAAATTAAATTTGATGAGGGTTCTCCAATTTTGAAAATGTTGAAATCTGAACCGTTTACTCATTTCAAAGATGAACTTTTGAGATTCTCAAGTAGGGCAACTATAGGTTGTGTAATCAGCGAGATGGAAAAATATAATGCCGAGGTTGCTATTCCGATTAATTTCCGGAATAAAGTAATTGGAGCCATTCTGCTTGGAAAAAAAATTGATGATATAAGTTTTTCAAATGTAGAAAGAAGAATGTTGAATGCTTTGCCATTGTATCTTGGGATCTTTATAGAAACGATGGATCTTGCTACTACTTTGAGAGAAAATAGAATCTATCAACAATCACTGCTTGAAAACTTGCCAAGCGGTGTTATTGCAGTAGACCGTGAACATAATGTGATTGTTTTTAATCAGGAGGCAGAAAGAATCATAGGGTTGAGAAAAGAAAATGTTTTAGGAAGAAGGTTTGAAGAGATAATACCATATCCATTAAGTGAATTGTTCCATAGGCTTTTTAATTCAAAGAGTGAAATAAGAAATTGTGAAGTAGAACTGAATAAGAATAACAACATTGTCGTACCTTTAATTGTAAATGGATCCTGTTTTTATTCACCAAGTAATGCTTTGCTAGGTGCTCAGTTAATATTTTCAGACATTTCACAATTAAAGATGCTTCAGAATCAGCTTGATAGAAATAAGAGGCTTGCTTCCCTTGGAATACTTGCTGCAGGGATTGCACATGAGATTCGTAATCCTTTGGTAGCTTTAAAAACTTTTTCACAGTTGCTGCCTGAGAAATTTGAAGATAGCGAGTTCAGGTCAAACTATGCAAAGGTTGTCATTCCTGAAATAGAAAGAATCGATCATTTGGTTGAACAACTCCTTATTTTCGCAAAGCCCAGGCCAGCCAGAATGGAAAAAGTGGATCTTATTTCCATTATTGAATCCACGCTGTTGCTGTTAAAGGTACAAAGTAAGTTTGATAGAATATCTTTTGTAAAAAACTATGGAGTAAACAGTGTGGAAATAATTGCGGATCCGGAAAAGATAAAACAGGCTTTTTGGAATATTTTTCTAAATAGTGCAGAAGCATTTCAAGGCAAAAGTGGATTGATTAAGATTTACTTAAATACTTCGGACGATAATGTGATTGTGGTTGTTGAAGACAATGGATGTGGAATTCCAGAGGAAAACATGGGCAAGATTTTTGAGCCACTTTTCACGACAAAACCTGAAGGAACAGGCCTTGGCTTGCCTATTGTTAATGAAATTATTGCTCAACACAATGGAAGGATAGATATTGTTAGCAAGGAAGGTGTTGGGACCAGGGTGACAGTAATTCTTCCTTTAAACAACAAAGTACAACAATGAAATATGTTTTGGCTATTATTGAAGACAACGGAATAGCAAATGCGTTAAAGGTTGTTTTGAAGGAGAGATATTTTATAAATATTGAAGTACCTGCAAAAGCATTTCAATCAATTATTGAAAGAAAACCGGATATTATAATTGTTGATAGCTTATACAAGGACATCTCTGGAAATGAATTTTTGGAGGAACTTTTAAAGAAGATGCCAGATGTACCCGTGATAGTGTTTGTGGAAACATATGGACCTGCCGCAAGAAAACTGATGAATATGGGTGTTTACGATATGATTGAAAAACCGTTTGATCCGGAAAGGCTTATTTACACATTGAAAAGAGCAGCAGATTATGTCGAAGCAAAAAGGACAGAAAAAGGTGAGATTCTTCACATAGGTGATAACAAGGTTGACAGTCTTTCTGAGAACACTTTTTTTCAGAATCTGAGCGAGGTCTTTGTTGGAAATTTTTCTAATCTCGAAAGATTGATCCATGCCATTATAAATCTGCTCAGAATCCAATTTTCTTTATCCGGAATAACTTTATTTATTCACAAAACTAATGAGTTTGTTTTTTGTGATGGTATTGGAATGGAAAGGGATTTTTTAAGGAACATTAAATTCAATATCGAAAGTGCACTTTACAGATGTTTAATGACGGAGAAAAAAATTCTGCAGAAAGATAGATTGTTTTCGTCAGATTTAATCTCTGAAATGAATATTTTACAGGCTGAGTTAATATTACCACTTTTTAATAGGGATGGCTTTCCTATAGGTTTTTTTGTATTCGGCAAGAGACTAACAGGGGAAGCATTCGCTCCAGAAACAATAAGATTTTTAAGTACAATATCTACTTATCTGAGCATTATGTTGGATGATGCTTTTCTTTTTCAGGATAGCTTGGTGCAGAAAGAGTTTCAAAAAATCATACTTGAAAATGTTCCCAGTGGAATAATTGTTATTGATTCTGATTATAATGTGAAAATTTTTAACAGACAGGCAGAATTTATTCTTGGGAAAAAAGCTTCGCAGGTACTAAATTCGTCCGTGGAACATTTAGGGGTCGAATTTGCTTCAAGGCTAAAAGAAATACTGAGCAAAAATAAACCAGCAAAAAGAGAAGAATTCTTTGCCACAACATTGAATAAATGGCTTGGCATGAGTTGTGATTTTATTAAGCAAGAAGATGAAATTTTAGGTTCGATATTGATTTTTCAGGATATCACATCTGCAAAGGAGATGGAA
>JAMWCC010000042.1 GCA_023818375.1 Candidatus Omnitrophota bacterium
AATTGTTCCGTTACACGCTTGCGTAGCAGACGCTTATACATCTGCACCGGCACCTGTATCTGCAATTCTAACTGGTGGTGTTGTGAAATCCCTTGGGATATATGCGCTAATTAGGTTGTCCTACAACGTTTTTGGTATGAGTCCACTTCTTTCAACAATTTTTATGTACTCGGGAGTGTTTTCCATTATAATCGGAGTTTTGATGGCTCTTGGACAATGGAATTTCAGAAGGCTTCTTGCCTATCATTCTATCAGTCAGATGGGATATATTATACTTGCCTTCGGCATTGGAACCCCACTTGCAATTGCAGGTGGTATCTTCCATATTCTGAACCACTCTTTATTCAAATCATTATTATTCCTCGATGCTGGTAGCGTGGAATATGAAACCGGCGAAAGTAATCTAACCAAACTTGGAAAGCTTTCAAAAAAGATGCCCGTTACTACATTATCTTCCTTGGTTGCTTCACTTTCAATTTCAGGTATTCCTCCATTTAATGGTTTCTGGAGTAAACTCATAATAATAATTGCTGCGGTTCAGGCAGGAAGACCTGGTATGGCTCTGTGGGCCGTTATCGGAAGTATACTGACTCTTGCTTCCTTTTCAAAAATTCAAAGATACGCATTCTTTGGAAATGGAGAAAATTTTAGTGAACAGCTATTATCAGGTATAAATGAAGTTCCCTTCCTTATGATGATTTCGATGATAGTTCTTGCTATATTTTGTTCCTTCGCTGGATTACTTTTTGTTGGTGGTCTGGATGGAATCTTCGGCCCTGTTGTAAATGCTCTTACAGGTGGCCCTGATTCTTATATAACAAGGATTTTCGGAAAATGAAAAGATTAGTTCTGGCTTTATTGTCTTTTATTGTCTGGATATTACTGATCTGGCCATTTACCGCATATGGTATAGACTGGCAGGGTATAATTATTGGGATTTTTTCAAGCATAATCGTTGGCATTCTCTTTGGTGATGCATTTACAGATTCACCTCACAGGTTTTTTGAAATCAGGCGATATTTATGGCTGATATATTTTATCTTTGTTTTTGTCTGGTCCTTTCTTGAAGCAAGTTTTGATTTTGCCTATAGAGTTTTACACCCATCGTTGCCAATAAAACCTGGTATTATTAAGGTGAAGACAAAACTTAAAAAAAGAGCAGGTATAGCGATGCTTGCAAACTCAATTGGCTTTGCCCCTGGTGCTGTTACTGTTGAAGTCGTTGGTGACACACTGTATATTCATATGGCATGTTTGAAATATCAGGATACGGATGAAGCAACAGCCTACGTTGTTAGAAGATTTGAACGTATTCTTGAAAGGATATTTGAATGATAAACCTGTTAATTGTTATACTTACTTGTTGTAGCTTTCTTTGCTTATTCAGGATTGCAAGAGGTCCTTCTGCATCAGACAGGGCTGTAGCCATTGATATTCTTGGTATTATGATAGTTGCTTTCGGTGCGTTTATGAGTATCAAGACAGGGAAAGAATTTTATTTAACAACAGCACTGGTCTGGGCTTTGCTTAATTTTATAGGAGTTCTTGCATTAGCAAAATTCCTGGAAGGCAAAGGTTTTGACGATTAAGGGATATATTATGAGAGAAACAATTGGTTATCTGTTTATGTTTATCGGTGTTGTATTTGATGCCATCGGTTGTATAGGACTGATCAGACTTCCAGATCTTTATAACAGATTACAGGCATCTCTTAAATGTGTTGCAATGGGAACAAGTTTCATACTTCTTGGAACCATGATCATTGCAGGTTTTTCACCTGTTGGGGCAAAGGCATTTTTGTGTTTGCTTTTTGTGTTAATTATTTCTCCTACTACGGAACATGCTTTGGCACGTGCGTCATATATTGCTGGAGTCAAGATGTGGGAAAAATCTACGGTTGATAGGTTGAAAGAAGATAATGTGGCAAGGGAAAGGATAAGGGTGGAATGAAAAAACCGAAGATTAGAGAACTGAGAGAAGCACTGACGAGCATTTTTTCAAGGCCATATACTACAAAATTCCCATACAGGGAGCATGTTCCTTTTGAAAGATTTCGTGGTAAACCAAAGTTTAATCCTGAAAAATGCGTTGCTTGTGGTGCTTGTTCTATTGTGTGTCCGGCTGGCGCCATTAAACTTGAAGATATAACTGATGTGAACAAACCCGTAAGAAGACTGACCCACTATTCCGGGATTTGTATTTTTTGTGGTCAATGTGAGGCAAATTGCATCGCTGATAAACTTGGTATAAAACTTACAAAAGAGTTTGACCTGGCATATTTCAAGCAGGGTGAGGATTCTCATTTCGTTGAACACGAACTTGTTGTCTGTAATTGTTGTGGAAAAATAATCGGAGCCAAGAAGCATTTGATCTGGACGATAAGAAAAATTGGTCATCTGAGTTTTGCACAGGGAATTTTATTAAATGTAAATCAAGAACTTCTTGAAATAAAAAGCGAAATACCAGAAACTAAGGTTGAAAAGCCACTGAAAAGAACCGATATTTTCAAAATTATCTGTCCTCAATGTAGAAGGGAATCTTTCTTAATTGACGAGGCCGCTAAATCTTGATTAAGGCGAAAAGACCTATCTTATCTATCATTACAGGCAACATTTTGATGATTTTAATGCATGCGGTTTGTTTTCCGGCATTATGATTGCTTCGCCCTCATTCAATCTATACTTTTTTCCAGAAATTGTTATTTCACATGAACCATCAACCACATAAACAAAGGCATCGAATGGAGCAGTATGTTCACTCAATGACTGGTTTTTGTCAAATGCAAAAAAGGCTGATTTTTCAACTTGTGTTTGTCCGCATTTTAAGTTATATTATGAACAATTTTAACACGGAGGGCGGAAAATGAGAAATATCTTTATCTTAGCTGGTATCAGTTTTTTTTGTGGAACTTTGTGTTTTGCTCAGGTATTGCAGGTAAAGGAATGGAAAAAAGATCCAACGACCATTACTAAATTTTTAACTGTTTCTATTGAGAATTACCTCAATCATAGAGGTCCTTCAATTTCTAAACAGCAAAAGATTTCTGTTTCAGGTATTCCATTTCTGATTGAGAATGGAAATGGTTTAAACAATCTCTTTCTTAAAGATGTTGGATGGAAAGAGTGGAAAACAGACCCAAGTTCTTATTATGCTGCGTACGATTCGTTGCCTGTTGAAACCGACATTTCAAGAGTAATGATCCATATTCCCTTTGACTACTACGCTGCTGCCTATATTCTTGGTTATTGTGAAAAAAGTTCAGAATTTACAGATGTCCTTACTCTGAGGATTGGAAAATTTAGTGGCGGACATGGACAAACAAAATACACAGATTTTTCTATAAAAATCCCGCGGGCAGGAAGCCTGCGCGGTGGTATGGGTGTGATTAAAACAGAGGAAGAAAATCTGTTTTTAGTTAAAGTTCCGTTGGATAGCGCAATCTGGCAGGATTTCAAAAATCAGTCGGTTATTGATGTCGACATAACAAAAGAAATACGTCTTGCGATCCGAAGACCTGACCCATGCAGATTTCAGACAAGACCTCTTGGGCTTCCAAGTGGTGTTCATATTTATGGTATTACTTTTGAACGCTCGCCGGTGAGAATGGAGATTGATTCGGATCAGCCAGGGCATGTCTTTAATGAACCCGAGAAGCCAGTTTTCAATGTCAGGCTATCAAAACTTCTCCCTTTTAGAGAATGCGAAATTGAAGCAAAAGCAACAGATTGGTATGGTAATATTACAACAGCTTTGGTTCAAAATATAAAGATTTTTAATACTGGAATTACAACGGTTCCTCTAAAACTGGATGTCAAGAAAAGAGGATACTATGACCTTGCAGTTACTCTAAAGGTGAACAGACAAACTGTTTTTACTCGTTATACAAGCTTTGCATTACTCCCGAAGGATGATCGTAAATACAGGAATGAATCCCCTTTTGGAACCTGGGATTTTTGCGGTGGACATTTTACCTGCGATAATCCGGATATAGTAGGTCCACTTTATGTCAAGGCAGGTCTGAGATATGGGATGTTTGGTTTTTCACAGGAGGCAAGAGAGAAATATGGAATTATCAAGGGCAATGATATGAAATTGAGTGATAAACAGATTGAAGAACTTGCAGAAAAAATTAAGAAAGACCCTTCAATAAAACCGCCTGAGCGACTAATGATATTTCATGAAAATGCAATCTCAGGCGAACATATCATGAGGGTTCCCGATGTTTTTACTGGAAGAAAATATGTTTTCAGTGATGCAGAAGAGAAAAAGTTTAAAGAAATGTGGGATATTGCTGAAAGAACCGCAAAGGCTATAAAAAAGTATTTTCCAAAAACAGAAATTTATTTTGGTAACGGGGCTCCACAACTTCTTGAAGAATTTTGCAGGCATAAATTTCCAGCAGAACTGCTTGGTTCAAGAGGTAATGAAGCAGGTAATTTTATGAGGATGCCAGAAACCCAGCCGCCTGATTTTATTGCAAATAATGCAGGTTTGTGGATGGACAGAATGATTCTTGATTATTACGGTTACAAGGATACACCATTAAGACAGTGCTATGAAATGTGTTATCCAAATACAAACCCTGGCAATCTTTCTCCTGCAACCCAGGCAAAATATCTAATCAGACATATGATGCATTCACTTGCCTGGCGCATTCCTATAATAAGGGCAGGAATAATAACCGATGTTGGGAATTCCTATTATTTCAGTAACTGGGGAGCTTCTGGATTGTGCTATGGAATTCCTGATATCCGGCCCAAACCTGCTTATGTCGCAATAGCAACGATGACACGCGTTCTGGATGGTGCTACCTATACCAGGGCGATTCCTGTTAATTCATCTGTTGTTTATGGACTGGAGTTTAGAAAAAAAGATAAAACCTATGCAAATTGCTTATGGACGATACGTGGGACAAGAGAAATAGAGATTGTGTACGATGAAAAAGTAAAGGGTTTTTTGACTGATATGATGGGTAATGAAACATCCTTACAGGTAAAAAATGGATCGGTGTTTTTGACAGTTTCATCTGAACCAGTATTTGTTACAGTGGATAAACCAGCAAAAAAGATTGTGGCTGGTAAGGCCGCTATGGAAAAAAGGCCCGAAAAAAACTTTTTCCTGATTTCATCTCTGGGGGACCTTGCCAACTGGAAGGTTGAACAAGGTATTAACCGTGAACTTGAAACCTACAATTTTAACTGTCCACGAAGAAAGGGAAATTTTGAATTTAAGGTTATCGATTCTTTTGAAGGGGAAACAGAAGTTTTACAGGTAAAACCGATTCTTCCTGTACCTGGCTCAGAATTCCTTCCGATGTATGAAGTTTTATCTTGTGAAAAGGGTATTGAAATACCAGGCATGCCAACAAAAATTGGCCTTATGGTTAATGGCAATGGTGGTTGGGGAAGGATTATTTTTGAACTTGAGGATGCATCGGGTCAGCGATGGATTTCTATAGGTGCTGAACAAAAAGGTGAACCCACAAGATGGATGGCTGATTGGTTTAAGCCAGAAGAATTTGCTCAGCTTAAAAGTTCAAATCTTTGTGATTGGAACACAGACGATGCCTGGCAGAGAAGTTATATAAACTTTGAAGGCTGGAGATATCTTGAATTTCCACTCCCTGGTAATTATCCTGGTGAGGGTTACCACTGGCCTTACAGCAGCCAGTGGAGATATTCCGGGGATGGAGTTGTTAAATATCCTTTGAAGTTCAAAAAATTGATAATTACAATTCCAGAAAAAATCCTTTACCTGACAGAATATAAGATGGTTTCAAGACAGGAGATTTACATCAAGGATTTGATGGTAACTTATGAACCACCTGAAATTGCTTTTAGGGCAGAATAAAATGAAAACTGGTTTTACTTCTTTTTTGCTTTTTTGCTTTCTGAGTGGTTGTATAGCGTCTTGTCAGGTCAAAAGTGGCCTTGAAGTTCTGGCAGAAAAGGGTTTTGATATACTCAGGGGCAAGAATGTTGCAGTAATAACCAATCCAACTGGTGTTGATAAAAATTATGCATCCATTGTGGACATCTTAACGAAAGCAGACGATATTAATCTTGTTGCAATTTTTGCTCCTGAACATGGTTTTTTTGGGGGAGTACAGGGAAATATTTCAGACACAACATATCCGGGGACAAATGTTCCTGTTTACAGCCTTTATGGTTCTACCAGGGTAATTCCTGATGAGAAGCTGAAAAATGTTGATGTAATTGTCTATGACATACAGGATATTGGTTCAAGGTCATATACATATATCAGTACAATGAAACTTGCAATGGAACAGGCAGCGAAAAATGGGAAGGAATTTGTGGTTCTTGACAGGCCAAACCCAATAAATGGAATGGTTATTGATGGTCCTGTCCTTGAAACAAAATTCAGGTCATTTATAGGAATTGCAGAGATTCCATATGTGCATGGAATGACATCAGGCGAACTTGCGCTTTATTTTAATTCCGAACTTGGAATTGGTTGCAAACTGACAGTGGTTCCAATGAAAGGTTGGACGCGAAAAATGACGTGGCAGGATACAGGACTTCCGTGGATTCCAACAAGTCCCCACATTCCTGAGCCAGATACACCATTTTACTATCCAATTACAGGCGTCATCGGTGAATTATCTATTGTTAGCGTTGGAGTCGGTTATACTTTACCTTTTAAAATTATTGGTGCTCCTTGGATTGATGGAAAAAAACTTACAGATGAGTTGAACAAGAAAAACCTTCCAGGTGTCTTTTTTCACACGTTTTATTTCAAGCCTTATTATGGAATTTACAAAGACCAGTTTTGCAAGGGTGTACGAATAATAGTGAAAGATCCACTCAACTACAAGCCATTCTTGACATGTCTTGCAATAATAGACACTTTACTGAAGCTTCATCCAGATAAATTTAATTTTTCTAACAAGGAAGTCAGGGATAGAATATCAACATTTGATAAAGCATGTGGCACAGATGAGATAAGAAAAAAGCTTGTTTCAGGTGAAGATCATTTAAGCATTCAAAACTGGTGCAATCCTGGAATACAGGATTTTGTAAAAAAAAGGGAAAAGTATCTATTGTACTAAAGCTTTTTTAATGTCTTTTCTTATCATCCACTATGAAAAAATTTAAAACAAAAAGGTTATGGGTATATCTTTTTCCTGCTTTGATGGATCTTTCAGTTGCAGCAGTCCTTATTTTTTCAGCGATAAGGGCGGTTGAATTTGGTGCTAAGGCATTTGTGGTTGGTATTCTTGGTTCTGTCTGGGGTATTACCTATTTTGTTTCAAGTTTAATTCTCAGCAGAATAATTACGAGAAAGAATTCCACCACTTTTATGCTATTCAGTTGTGTAAGTTTTGCGTTTATCGGGTTATTCTTTGGTTTTTTCAAAAGTTTGTACTCCCTTTTTTTGCTCCTTATTATCGGCGGACTCTTTGCCTCTTTTTTCTTCGTCGGTTTTCAGCTTTTTATGGAGCATAGCAGCGGGACGATTTCCTCAAGAGCATCAGCGCTTTACACACTTTCCTGGAGCGCAGGTATGGCTTTTGGTTCATTAGCCGAAGGATTTCTTATGAATAGGGGATTTTTGTGGGCAAGGCTTCCAATTTTGCTTCCAGCAGTTGTGGTAATTTTCGGGATATTGGTTTCTCAAAAATTAAATAACAGTAAGGATTTATATGAGAAAGCTCAAGAAAATAACATACCTGATACTTTTTTAAAGGTATATGCAAAAATCGCATGGATTGAAATTTTTACTGTGACGTTTGTGACAGTCGGAATAAGGTATCTACTACCAAAAATGACGATTTCCTTTTTTAATTTCAGCCATACTTCTGCAGCTTCAGCCGTTTTTTTGTTTTTCGTTCTACAGGCGATGAGCGGCTATGTTAGCTGTTTTTTTAGGTTTCTGAGCTACAATCTAAAGGCTCATAATTTACTGAAGTTGCTTGCAGCAATGGGTCTTATTGTACCTGTTTTGTTTCCATATGATTTTTCGGTGTTTTTATCCGTATGCTGCCTGGGGATATATTCGGGTCATGCTTTCTGGGCTTCAGTTTTTTATGCCATTAATGATAGAAGGCGGGCTGGTTTTGGTGTCGGGTTTAATGAGAGTCTGGTTGGAATATCTTCTGTTCTGGGTCCTTTTTTATTCGGTATCATGTTAAACTCTGGAGTATTGCAGTTTTTGATTTTTCCCTGGCTTGTTTTTATTTTATCCAGTTTTTTTCAATACGGTGTTGTAAAAAAAAATCGGGTTATTCCTGAAGTTCCATAATGAGATTCTGGATGTAATTTCTGATGATATCTCTACATTTTCTAAATTCATCCAATATTTCTTCATGTGTTCCTTTTGCATTTGCTGGATCTTTAATATCCCAGTGGATTCTTTTAGCTTTACCTGGAAAGAAAGGGCAATTTTGCCTTGCACTTTCACATAGCGTAATAATGTAGTCAAATTCCATTCCAGCAAACTCTTCTATTGACTTGGAGCGGTGTTTTGAAATATCAATACCTATTTCCTTCATTACCTCTATTGCATAAGGGTTTACAAAGGAAGGGTTTAAACCCGCACTGAATGCATGAATCTTTTCCTTGCCAAGATGGTTTGCCATGCCTTCAGCCATCTGGCTCCTGCAGGAATTGCCCGTACAGAGAAAAAGAATTTTTTTCATATAGCCGTAACAATTAAATAGATGGAACAAATTATAAGCAGACCGCCGCAGGCTTTCTTAATTATGGATAATCCTTTTGATTTTTCTTCCCAATTTAAGTATCTTTCAATACTATCAACGGATGTTCCTGCAAAAACAATAACGCTGCAGTGTCCTATTGCATATGACATAAGCAATAATGCAGAGTACAAAAAATCAGTTGATGATATTTTGAATACCAGAGCAAGCATGGGCGCCATGTATGCGAATGTACAGGGTCCGAGAGCAAGTCCAAACAAGAAACCCAGAATAAAGGCAGCAATAATCCCCTTTTTATTTATTCTAATAGCACTATTACTTGCCGAGAGAAAAGGCAGATTTATAATTCCAACAAGGTATAAACCAATAACAAAGAATACGAATGCTACGATGAAGTTACCAGATCGACCAATATTTCCTGCTATTTTTCCCAGGCTGGCTGTAATAATTCCGATAAGGGCAATGGTTAAAAGAATTCCGAATGCAAAGAAAGCAGATAGATAAAACGCAGTTTTTTTCGTTGTTCTTCCCTGGTTTGCAACAAATCCAATAATCAATGGAATACTTGCGAGATGACAGGGACTCAAAAGAATGCTCATTATGCCCCATGTGAAGGATGCAGTAATTGCGATAGGTGCAGAACCTTCAACAGCATGTGTAAGGGTTTCAAATATCCTGTATAAGCTCATTGTTCAAATCTATATCCAAGTTCAGACCACTTTTTCAAAATATCCTGCTTTGACATGAAACCTTCGTGTCTGTAAAGCTCCTTGCCTTTGTCATCAAAAAAAATCTGGGTCGGGATCAATCTTATTTTGTAGGCATTTCCTGCTTCTGGAAATTTCCAGACATCAATCACCTCAACATCAAATTTTCCCTTATATTCTTGTTTTAATTCTTCCAAAATCGGAGCCATCATTTTGCAAGGTATACATCTATCGGCGCCAAGGTCAACCAACTTCGGTAAAGCTCTTTTTTTTGCAGTATTATCGTTCTGTTTTAAAATAGTTTCAGCATTAGCAGATTGTGCCTCCTTAAGGTTAGCGGTCTGTGCAAAATTCTGGGTTGTTTGATGGATTTCTGATTTATGGTAATTCTGTTTTGATTTATTGTTAACTATCAATAGAGCCATCAAAACAACAATGATTGAAATTAAAACAACTCTTGGCGCATTGAATCTACTTTTTTCCATATAGAGTTTCTCCTGTAATTAATATTTACAACAACCTCCTTTTTCATTTAGTTTCTTTTCTCTGTCTTCTCCTTCCACGCTATTTCTAATAAAATCACACAGTTTAGATATGTTTTCTTCATTTACGGGTGATGAGCCTTTCATAAAGCCAGCCTTTTTTAGCAAAATGACCCTTGGTTTGAAACCAACATGTGAAAGGGTTTTTGAAGCACACGCAGAGGGGCATCCATCAATGGCAATGATTCTGTCTGCCAGTTTAGTGTTTTCGAGAAAATTTTCAATATGAGCACCTACACCTGCCAGGCAATATATCCTTCCCCATCCTTCTTTTGTTAGTTTCCTTGCTGCTCTGTCAGTTAGTTCTCCAACATCTGAACCACCCCCACATGGAAATAGCAATATTGTAGGTCCGCCACAACAACATTTTTCAGCCATTTTTCCTCCCTATTATTTGAGCATCTTTTTTATTTCTTCAACCGATGGAACTCTTCCGAATACCTTCACTTCTCCATCCACTGCGAGTGCAGGTGTCATCATTACCCCAAAGTTCATAATATCACTGATGTTTGTAATTTTGACAAGTTCATATTCAATACCGAGTTCTTTCGCTGCTGTTTCAGCGTTTTCAGCCAGTTTCATGCATTTTGGACAACCAGGCCCAAGAATTTGAATTTTTTTCAACTCTACCCCCTTGTCATTTGACAATATTTCCAAAAACGATACCACAAAATGTTGAAATTACAATGACAATGATAACATAAACCACTGTCTTTCTTGTACCCATAATGCTTTTCAGTACCAGCATACTGGGCAAACTCAATGCAGGACCTGCGAGTAAAAGTGCGAGTGCTGGACCTTTTCCCATCCCGGAGCCAATAAGTCCCTGCAAAATTGGAACCTCAGTAAGAGTTGCAAAATACATGAAGGCACGCACAATTGAGGCGAAAAAATTTGCACCGATTGAATTACCACCAACAAGGCCTGCAACAAATCTTGATGGAATCACACCCTCATGCCCGGGCCTGCCAAGAAGAAGTCCTGCGGCAAATACTCCTATCAGTAAAAGCGGCGTAATCTGTTTTGCAAAACCCCATGTAGCTTGTACCCATGTCTTGATTTCTTCCCCACTAAACCATCTTTTCAGTACAAAAAACAGACCAAAAAGAGAAACTGCACTCAAAAACCATTTTATCCTGAAAATACTTGCCCACAATCCTGTGATTCCTGCCTTCGGTTCAGACCAGTTGGCAAAGATAAGAAATGATATCATAAAAAAGAAATGTAATGATGTCTGCCATAAAGGATGTTTTTCGTCAGATGTTTCTATTTTAAGACTGGCATTATTGTGTCTTATACGTTCCTCTTTAGAAAATGCTGCGTTCATCAAAATACCGACCACAATGCTTATTATAACAGCAGAAAGCGCCCTTCCAAGACCTAACTGCCAGCCTAGAATTCTTGCGGTCATAATAATTGCAAGGATATTTATTGCAGGTCCTGAATACAAGAATGTCGTTGCTGGTCCAAGCCCGGCGCCGTGGGTATAAATACCGGCAAAAAGAGGTAGTACGGTGCAGGAACAAACCGCTAAAATTGTACCTGAAACGGAAGCGACGCAATAAGCAATAACCCTGTTGGCTTTTGGACCAAAATACTTCAGCACCGATGCCTGGCTGATAAAAACAGATATCGCTCCAGCAATAAAAAAAGCAGGGATTAGACACAAAAGTACATGTTCCCTTGCGTACCACTTTACAAGAGCAAGAGCTTCATATAATGGATTTCTGAAATTTATCAGTTCAACTGGAAAAAAATAAAGAAAAAGAAAAACAACTAACATTAGAACAAGTTTGTTTCTTTCAGCAATTTGGTGCTTCATTTTAATGTATAGCCATGTGGCTATCAAACTTAGGTTGAATTGTTTTTAATACCTCTTCAACTTTTTTTAAATCCTGAGCAAGTTCATTCTTCTCAGCAAAACTGCTTATAATCCACCATATATTGATATATTGATGCTCGCGATTCATTATGCACAATCTGAACTGACCAATTCTTTTTTCCATAATAATTCCTGCCTTTTTTAGTTTTCCTATATGCTTTGATACAGTTGGTTGCTTGATTCCAAGCACTGCCGTAAGCTGGCATACGCACATTGGTCGTCTTTCCAGCATTTTTAGTATTCTGATTCTTTTTTCGTCAGAAATTGCTTGTATGAATTTTGCCATTTTTTCTGTTTGCTTCATAGCCATATGACTATATGTTAATGTAAGAGAATTTTTTTGTCAAGTACTATTGTGTCAAGTAAAAATCTATCCGAAGCGAGATACGTTGAGACATTAAAAATCTATCCCAACACATATTCTTTTTTCTCCTTTTTTGATTCTCTTAACCTGCGATAGTAAGGATTATTTCTTACTGCCCGGTAGAGAATGTTTTGCAACCGGATAATCTTTGTTTTCAATTCCACAACATTAAGACATTGGTATTGAAGTTTCAATTCCTTCTTTATTGATTCGTCTACATCAGCACAATTGATTATTCTTTGGTATGGAGTCCGGGCTTTATCGTATTTCTTCACTATTTTACTGCCAACACGACTTTTTTCTATCAGTTTAAGTTGTGGCTGGAAAAAATTGGTGTATAATCTTAATGCTTTATAAAGCTCATTCATTATTTCTACCTCTTTTTCTGTTTGGTATCTCCAGTATCCAACACTCTTTCTCACTATATGCCAGTTTTTCTGCTCTACATAACAGTTGTCATTCTTTCTGTAAGGTCTTGCCCTTGTAAATGTTATCCTGTTTTGTTCACAATATCTGGTTAAGTGAGAGTTTATAAATTCGCTGCCGTTGTCTGAATCTATACCAACTACCGGAAATGGAAACTGTTTTATGATCTTGTCCAGTCCCTGGAATACT
>JAMWCC010000106.1 GCA_023818375.1 Candidatus Omnitrophota bacterium
GCGTGTGGCTTGACAGACACTACAAGGAAAAATTTTTCCTTTATGTTGATACATTTGATCCACACGAACCCTGGGATCCACCCCATTACTATGTGGACATGTACGACAAAAATTACAATGGTGAAGAAGTAATTTATCCTGTTTATGGTCCCAGCGATTATCTTACAAAAAGGGAAATCAAACATATAAGGGCTCATTACGCTGGTGAAGTTACACTTGTTGACAGATGGGTCGGCAGGTTATTCCAGAAGATTGAAGACCTTGGACTGCTTGATAATACAATAGTCGTGTTTACAACTGACCATGGTTTTTATCACGGAGAACACGGTCTGATGGGAAAAAGTATTATCACAGAAAAATTTCAGGGTCTTGCTCCTCTTTATGAAGAAGTGACCCACATTCCGCTTTTAATGTACATCCCAGGGGTAAAACCAAGAAGGATAAAAGGATTTATTCAGGTACCCGATATCACGGCAACAGTCCTTGACCTTTTGAAAATAAAACATGATATCAAAATAGATGGAAAATCAATGCTTCCGCTCATAGAAAAAAATAAAAAAATTAGAAATTTTGCTGTAAGTGCTCCATCAATCATTTATGGTTCCATCGGTGGTCAGAAGGTAACAGTTACTACTGAAGATGGCTGGACCTTAATTTTCGGACTTGAAGTATCTGAAACAAAGGAATTTATTACAAGGATTGTTGATGGCGAAGTAAGAATCCAGAAACCCTTAAGCAGAAACCTTGAAACAGAGCTTTATTACCTTCCAGATGACCCAACCCAGAACAAAAATATTTTTTCACAGAACAAACAGAAGGCAAAACAGATGCATTCAGAATTCACCAAATTTCTCAAAGACACAAGAACAGATGAAAAAATTGTTAGCATGTGGTCAGAAATAAAGATCTGATACATTTCAATTTATTAAACACTATTTGTTTTTTCTCAGATTACCTTGAAAGTTATTGCGACGAAAGAAAAGGGTGGTATTTCACAAACCGCTTTACCGCCGGATGTCTTTATCTGGCAAAAATCCTCTGGTATTATTTCTTCCTTATTTTCAAATGAGTTTGCTGCCTTTGGATCTTTCCCTGTAAGAATTTCAGCATTTTCCACCTTTTCAATTTCAATGTCTGCCGGGTCTATCGAAAGTTCTATGGTTTTTTCTAAGCTTCTGTTTATCAAAAAAATATGCAGGTTTTCTTTATCCTGAATTGCACAGGCATCTATATATGATATTTCGCCATAAGATTTACTCTCATAGGTCTTGCCCTCAACAAATGCTTTTAACGAAATCCCTTTTCTTCTTTTTGAAATCATCTCAAAAGGATAAAAGATTGACTGAATAAGAATATCCTGTTTTCTTGTCAAAACAGGTGCAATAACATTTACAATCTGCGCTATATTGGCTATTTTTACTACGTCAGCGTGTCTTATAAAGCTCATCAAGAATTCTGCAACAACTATAGCATCTTCAAGATTGTAAATCTCCTCCAGTAGATTAGGCGCAAATTTACCTTTGCCATCTTTTTCATGATTCTTGTACCAGACGTTCCATTCATCAAAACACAAATATACATTCTTATTACTCTTCTTTTTTGCCTTTACAAAGGCGCATACCGCTGCCATTTCTTCTATTTGCCTGTCAATTGAATTTGCAACAGCAACAAAATCATATGTATCATTGTTATAATTTCCAACATACCTGTGCAAACTAATATAGTCAACAAAATCCCAACAATAATCCAGAACCACCCTGTCCCACTCCATGTATGTAGGCATGGAAATACTGCAGGAACCACATACCACCAGCTCAATATTTTTATCAATGTCCTTCATGATTTTGGCTGCCTGCTGTGCCTTTATTGCATAATGCTCTGAAGGAAGATGTCCCAGTTGCCATATACCATCCATTTCATTACCTAGACACCAGAGTTTTACTCCGTAGGGTTGTGTACTTTTGTTTTCAACTCTCATGTTGGCATAAATAGTACCGGCTGGCAGATTACAGTATTCAACCCATTTGCCTGCCTCTTCAGGTGTGCCTGTACCTAAATTCACAGTTATCATTGGCTGCCAGTCCATCTTTTTGCATAACCTTATAAATTCGTCAGTACCAAATTGATTTGGTTCTAAACTCTGCCATGCAAGGTCAAGAACAACCGGCCTTTTGTCTTTTGGACCAATTCCATCCATCCAGTGATAACCAGATGCAAAATTGCCACCGGGCCATCTCATCGCAGTCATGTTCAATTTTTTCAATGCAGCCATCACATCCCTGCGAAACCCATCCTCATCCGCCTTATTACTATCGGGTTCAAACACTCCCTGATAAACTGCCCTTCCAAGATGTTCCAAAAACCCTCCAAAAATCCTTTCATCAACTCTTCCATTGTGAAATTTTGTATGAATATAAACTGATGCTTTTTCCATACTCGCTCCTTTTTCCATTGATTATAGCATGAAAACAGAGTGGCATTTTTTAAAAGGAAGAAATCTCTATCAGTGCAGAAAGAGAATTTTTACCTATGTTCCCGTCTTGTATAAATACTTGACATTTGGTAGCACGTATTTTAAAATTGTAACACCAAAAGGAGGTAATATGAAAAAAGGTTTTACTTTAATTGAGCTTCTTGTAGTGATTGCCATTTTGGCAATTTTAGCAGCAATGCTTTTACCTGCTCTTTCAAAAGCAAGGGAAAAAGCACGCCAGGGAGTTTGCATGAGCAATTTCAAGCAGATTGGTATAGCAATGGAATTATATGCAAATGATTACGACGATTTTTATCCTGTTAATCCGCAATGGAAAACACGGCTGTGGGTCTATGTTTCTCCTGAAATGAGAAACAGAATATCTCAATGTCCTTCAAGGCATGGAAAAACAATTTCACCTGATAACTGGTTTTTAGGTCAGGGCTATAACATTGGAAGCGGAATATTTCCTGGTTTTATGGGGCAGAAACGTAGCAGAATTGTCAATCCATCTGAAAAAATTATGGTCCTTGACTGGGGACGAGAAAAAGATGGAAAGGGCGGTTGTAATGCTGGTCCACCATATAGTGATATAGGCGTATTAAGCGTTGATAGTTCCGCAGCTTTCAATAACGCAGGAACAAGCCACTGGGCTGTCTGCAGAATCCATTCAGGTGGAGCAAATATCCTTTTTGGAGATGGTCATGTTGGATGGATGAAACCAGAACAATTTCACAGCAATGTAAAGGATGTTGATGACAGCGGCAATCCAATTCCGGCAAATCCCGATATTTCTCCTGATTGGAGAAGATACTGGGACACAAAATACACGGGAAATTGATACAACAAATGAAAAAAATTTTTTCTCTTGCACTGCTATTGGTTAGTTTTTACTGCTTTGCAAAAAATATTGAAATTGTTTCAACAACATCGCAGCTTGCAGCAGTTGCAGAAGAAATCGGTAAACCATATGTAAATGTTGCTGTATTAATTCCACCGGGAATATGCCCGGGACATTACGAAATAAAGCCGGGAGATATTAAAAAATTATGTGCTGGTGCAATACTTTTGTATCATGGCTGGGAAGGATTTATTGGTGATATATCAAAATCCATTGCTGGTTCTGGCGCAAAAATATTCAAAGTAGATGTTCCTGGTAGCTGGCTTATACCTGACATTCAGATAAAGGCTGCAGAAAAAATCACAGAAGTTCTTTCTTCCATTGAACCTGAAAGAAAAAAAATTTTTGAAAGTAACCTGAAATCGTATAAAGAAAAAATGCTTCAGCTTGATAAAAAGATTAAAAATTTTGTTTTAACCAGCAATTTTAAGGGCACTAAGGCTATCTGTTCAGTGATGCAGAAAGACTTTCTTGAATATCTTGGTTTTGATGTTGTAGACTGCTTTCAAAGGGATGAAGAAATAGACCCTGGTACCATAAAACGCATCATTGATAACATAAAAAATCACAATATAAAAATTGTCGTCAGCAACCTGCAAAGTGGAACCTCAACCGGCAAAATGCTTGCTGAAAGAACATCCATCACACATGTAATTATAAGCAATTTCCCTGGTGGACTTAAAAACACAAAAACCATAGAAGATACAGTCATGACCAACCTCAATCTGCTTAGTGGTGGCTTAAAAAAATATAAAAATTGATGAATAAAATCACCATAGAAAACGCAACGGTTGTACGGGGAAACAGGGTTGTTCTTAATAATATTTCATTTTCAGTTGAAGCAGGTGAAGCTATTGCAATTTATGGACCAAATGGTGCCGGTAAAACTACCCTTTTAAATCTTGTAAACGGATTACTGTTTCCTGTAGAAGGAAAAGTCGTAGTAGAAAATATTAAGGTAAATCCTTCAACTGCTCGATCGATACAACTTATCACTGGCTATGTTCCTCAGAATTTTGAAATTGATCCAAGAACACCTATACTTACTGGAACAGTGGTACTTTCGGGTTGTTACGGAAAACTTGGTTTATTTCATTATCCGGACAAATCAATTATTGAAAAAGCAAAAAAAATAATGTCAAAGCTTGAGATAGATCATTTATTTTTAAGACCCTTTGGACAGATTTCAGGTGGAGAAAGGCAAAAAACAATGATAGCGCGCGCAATGATGCAGGAACCAGAAATACTCTTGCTTGATGAACCCTTTTCTTCCATTTCTGAATCTTCAAAAGAAAAAATTATTGAAATTATCCGGTTTTGGAAGAAAGAAAAAAATTTGACCTTGCTTCTAGTATCACATGAAAAATCAATTATTGAAAAATTGTGTGGCAAAGTAGTTTATATTGATGAAGGAAAGATTGTCTTGCAGGAAAAAGCAGATGGAAATCTATAATTTTATGGTTTATTCCTGGACTGCTGCCATTTTAACAGGTCTTGCCTGTTCTTTAATTGGTGTAATTGTTGTAACAATGGGAATTTCATTTATCGGTGTGTGCATGTCTCACGCTGCATTTGCAGGCGCCCTTGCCGGAATAATTTTTCATATAAACCCGGTTCTTTCATCTTTTATCTTCTGCTTTATTGTTGCAGGAATTCTTGGACCTGTCTCTGATAAAGGAGAACTAAAGCCAGACACATCATTGGGGATTGTTTTTTCTTCATCCCTTGGACTATCTTTTCTGCTTTTACCTTTAATACCTGGCTCAAAGAGTGAAGGACTGCGGTTTTTGTGGGGAAATATCCTTACAGTGAATAATAATGACCTTGTCATAGTTGGCGTCGTAAGCCTTCTGGTACTTACTTTTGTGATAGCCTTTTTTAAAGAGATACAGATTCTTATCTTCAACAGAATTATAGCAATAGCTTCAGGAATCCATGCAAGAGAGATATATTATATGATTTTGTTTCTGTGTGGTGCTGCAATCACTGCATCAATAAAAGCGGTTGGTGGGCTTCTTGTTTTCGCTTTGATTGTCAATCCAGCAGCCGCAGCATACCAGATTACATATGATCTAAAGAAAATGTTTTTACTTTCATCTTTTTTTGGAATTGCTTCTGGATGCCTGGGGCTTGTCTTTTCTTTCTCGCTCAATATCCCTGCAGGTGCACCAATAGCCCTTTGTTCTGTTTTGATATTTATACTGGCGACAATTCTTTCTCCGAAAAGGAGATATCGTGGAAGATAAAAGGAAAATCTTTTTTGATAGACATGCTGAAAACTGGGATTGCCATTTAACGCATCACAATCTTGCAAGAGTCGTGGAAGAAGCAGAGATAGAAAAAGGCGCTATCATATGCGATGTAGGCACTGGTACCGGAGTACTGGTACCGCTACTACACAGAAAGGTTGGTAAAAAAGGTAAAATCATTGCCATTGACTATTCATCTGAAATGATTAAAAAAGCAAAAGAAAAATATGGGAAATTACCAGTTGAATTTATTGTTGCTGACATTCACAGAACAGATTTTCCTGATAATTATTTTGATTATGTGATCTGCAATGCTTGTTTTCCCCATTTTGAAAATAAAAAAATGGCGCTCAAAGAAATATATCGTATTTTGAAAAAAGAAGGAATAATTGTAATTTCTCACCCAACCGGAAAAGAATTTGTCAACAAACTCCATAAAGAAACCGGTGGTTGCATAAAGAGAGACAGGGTACCTCCAGGAATTGTTCTTGCCAGAACCCTGAAAGAATTCAAGTTCACACCATTAAAAGTTATCGATGAACCAGAATTTTATCTTGTCTCAGCAGTAAAATCCTGATTCTACAGAACCCTTGACGGGTTAAAATTGTACGGGTATAATCTTTATTGAAAATGATTTTCATTAACAAAAGGAGGTGATAGAAATGCCATACGGAGATGGAACAGGACCAATGACAGGCAGGGCATCTGGAAGGTATACAGGATATCCAGTACCCGGATTTATGAATCTCTATGGTGGCTGGTGTAGATGTTGCCTTGGCAGAGGCAGAGGTTGGAGAAACTGGTACTGGGCTACTGGCATTCCTGGATGGGCAAGAACTGCAATGGGACTACCTGCCTGGGGTGGCTGGATAAACCCTGAATGGTTCTCTCAGGAAATCACCCCGCAAAAAGAAGCAGAAATACTGAAAAAGCAGGCAGAGTTTATTGAAAACGAGCTGAAGTCCATAAATGAACGGATAAGAATTCTCGAAAAACTGGCACAAGAAGAGAAAAAATGATTTACAAGTAGCTTCTGTGGATTTTCCACCCAAGCTCTCTGCCCTGCCAAAAGGTATAATTAAAAAGGATAGTTAACTGAAGGAGCGTGATAAAATATGCCAGGAAGAAATGGAACAGGTCCACCTGGAAAAGGACCAAGAATAAGCAGAGGAAGAATGGGTGCAGGACCACCTGGAAATTGTATCTGCCCTAAGTGTAATACAAAGGTTCCACATCAGCCAGGAGTTCCTTGTTCAACTATAATCTGTCCGAAATGTGGAACTCAAATGGTTAGAGAATAGTATGAAAATTCAAGTTATATTTGATGGTTCTGCATCAAAAACTGACTTATTAATCGGCTGGGGATTTTCCTGTCTTATTGATGGAAGAATTTTGTTTGATACAGGTGAAAATGGAGAATGGCTCATTCATAATATGCAACAGACAGGTATTGATATAAATGAAATCCAATCAGTTGTTATCTCTCATGACCACTGGGACCATACAGGTGGACTATGGAAAATTCTGCAGTTGAGAAAAAATCTGGCTGTATACGCCTGCCCTGGGTTTACCAGAAGTTTCAAAAAAAAGGTAAGACAATTCGGTGGTCAAATTTTTGAAAACGATCATCTTACAGAAATCTCGAAAGATGTATTTGTAACAGATGAGATTAGAGCAACCTACAAACAAGAGCCAATGCCAGAACAATCTATTATCCTGAAGTCGAAAAATGGCATTTCAATAATTACTGGATGTGCGCATCCTGGAATAATTGAAATTATTGAAAGAGCTAAAAAAAACTTCCCTGAAGAAAAAATTTATCTTGTAATGGGTGGCTTTCATCTGATTGAAACTGATACAAGAATTATTGAAACAATTGCAAAACAATTAAAGAATCTACAGATAGCAAAGATTGGACCCTGCCACTGTTCAGGAAAAAAAGCAGAAGATATCTTCAGAAAAACATTCAAGAAAAATTTTGTTTCAATTTCAGCAGGTTCCACAATACTGGTTTAGTTAGTGATTTTATCTTTTCAAGCACAGTCATATAAAACGATGTTGTTGTGTGCGTAAAATAGCCTTTTGATAAATTTCAAAAATTTTCATCAAAGGGTTATAATAATTTTTATAGCCGGGATGGCGGAATGGCAGACGCTACGGACTTAAAATCCGTTGGAAAGTAATTTCCGTGAGGGTTCGAATCCCTCTCCCGGCAGTTTAGCTTCAAATGAAGGATTCGAACTGGAGCGAAGTTAGGCAATGCGAGCAAGCGCAGCATTGCCAGCGGTGGCCGAGCTGAGGCGTAGTGAAAGCCGAAGCCGCTCGAATCCCTCTCCCGGCAGTTTAGCTTCAAATGAAGGATTCGAACTGGAGCGAAGACGTATAGGTGCGAGCAAGTGCGAGCACCTGTGCGGATGGCCGAGTCCGAGCGTAGTGGGAGCGAGGACCGCTCGAATCCCTCTTTCGGCAGTTGTCCCACAACAATTTCCACAATTCTATGTATGACATATCCTATTCTACAAAATCTTCAGTGTGCCAGATGTGTGACACTTTTTCTTCAAGTTTTTTCAAATACTCTGCAACATTTTGTACATTGTAAATTGAGTAGTGTGCTGCTGAACCCTGTATCTTATGTCCCATCAGATACTCCCTGACCTCAAAATCACATCCAGCCTGCCTTAACCTTGTGCAGCTACATTTTTTCTGTCGCCTGCAATATAGCATTTTGTGGGTCTAAATTTTGTAATTCAGAAACTGCTTTTGTACTTTTTCTGTGTAAAATTTCAAACTTATAAGGATATTCCTTTTTCAAAAATTCAAGAAATTTTTTAGGTGTGTGAGATGTGTTTCAAACTGTGTCTTTGAAATCTCTAAATCTTTCATTTGTGACACACTACATCACTACTATGATTAAATCTTTGATACCTTGATGTTTTTACCCTGTCAATACATCTTGAAAAAAACCACTTTAGATAAGAACTACTTTAGAAAGGCAAAATATTTAGCTGAAGAAATTGATTGTACTCCTGATCAGATTGAACTCTTCTTGTTTAAATTATCAAAGATTCTTTTATGAAAAGTTAGTATCTGAATTTTCTGGGCATTCAAAAAACACAGAATAACTCCCATAAAAAATCCTGGTTTTAATAAGCTATTCATTTTCAAAATGGTATGATAAAATCAAAATGTTTGATTGTTGAAACATAAAAAATGGTCGTATTGAAACATCATTAGAGCTATATTCGATTATCATGGAAAGCATAATGGAGAAAGTGGAACAAATTTTTCCAATTTCAAATAGTGCTAAACAAATTACAACAAAAAGTACATATACCCAACTCAGGAGCCTGTATGGAAAAAATGAAAGAAAAAGATTTGGACTTTGAAGACAAGTTATGGAAAGGAGCAGACAAATTAAGAAAAAAAATTGAGGTCCATGAGTATAAATATGTTGTTCTCGGTCTTATATTTCTCAGGTATGTATCCTTTGCTTTTGAAGAAAAAAGAAAAAGGATAATAGAGGAAAAATCCTCAATATCAAATAAACACATCATAGAGAAGGTCTGTGAAGATAAGGATATTTATCTTGCTAATGGAAGCCTTTATGTACCTGAGAAAGCCAGATGGGAATACTTAAAGAAAAACGCCAATCAAACAAATATTGCAGAGATAATAGACAAGGCAATAGAAATTCTTGAACAAGAACATCCGAAGCAGCTGAAGGATATCATTCCAAAAATATATTCAAAAGTAAATCTTGATCATTATGACCTATCCTACTTGATAAATCTTTTCTCTGAAATTGAATTTGACGATGGACACTGGGGAAAGGATATTTTTGGAAGGATTTATGAATATTTCCTCAGTAAATTCACTGAAGCAGAAGGAAGGAAAGGCGGAGAATTTTATACTCCTCGTTCTTTGACAAAACTTATTGTAGAAATCCTTGATGTAAAAGAAGGAAGAATTTTTGATCCTGCCTGTGGTTCTGGTGGATTTTTTGTATCTGCATTGGAAAAACTTGAAAGAGAAGGGATTGAAAAAGAAAAACTATCCATCTATGGACAGGAATCAAAGGAATTCGTTTGGAAGATGTGTAAGATGAATTTAACAATAAGAGGAACTGAAGGAGATATAAAATGGGGTGATTCCTATCATGATGATAAATTTTTTGATTTAAGGGCAGAATATGTTGTTTCAAATCCACCTTTTAATGATAGTGGATGGGGAAGAGACAGAATAAAAGAAAATGATCCCAGATTTAAATATGGTCTCCCTCCTGAAGGAAATGCAAATTTTGTATGGATTCAACACTATATCTATCACCTTGCACCCAGCGGAAAGGCAGGCTTTGTGATGGCAAATGGTGCTTTATCAGGTGGGAATTTAGAAGGTGAGATAAGAAAAAAGATAATTGAGGATGATCTTGTTTACGGCATAGTGGCGACCCCGCCAAAGATGTTTTATACGGTTTCACTTCCTGCTTCTCTATGGTTTATGAGAAAATCAAAGCCACAGCATATGAAAGGAAAAATTCTCTTCATTTATGCGAAAAAGTTGTTTAAACCGATCTCAAGAAGACAGAATATTTTTACAGAAGAACATATACAAAAAATTGTTGAAAAATTCAGAATGTTTGAAAAAGGTGAAGATGGGGAAAAGATAAATGAAATAGGATTTTCTAAGGTTGCAACTTTAGAAGAGGTTGCAAAAAATGGTTATGTTTTAACACCGGGAAGATATGTTGGTGTTAAGATTGAGGAAGAAGATATTCCTTTTGAAGAGGCAATGAAAAATTATTCAGAACAACTTTCAAAACTATTAAAAGAAGAAAAAGAACTGACAAAAAGGGTGAAAGAAGTTTTTAAAACTTTAAATTTTGAGGTGTAAAATGAAAGAGGAAATCATTAAAAGAACAATTGAGAAAATTTTTGAAGAGAAGGACATAAAAATTCAGAAAATTATTCTTTTTGGCTCCAGAGGAAGAAAGGACTACAAAAAAGGGAGTGATTGGGATTTGCTTATAGTGACAGAAAAGAATCTTGAAAGATCGCAAAAGGTGGAACTCTCACATCTTATAAGAAAAAGGCTTGCTGATGAATTCATCCCATGTGATGTTCTAATAAAATCAAATCAAGAAGTAGAAGAAAGGAAAAATATGATCGGAAGTGTAATTAGAAGTGCTTTAAGAGAAGGAATAAGTTTATGAAGGAAGAAGTAAAAAACTGGATAATCAAGGGATTAAATGACTATAAAACAGCTCAAAAGCTGATTAACCTGCCAGAGGATGAAATAATCACAGATACTTTATGTTTTCATTGCCACCAATCCGCTGAAAAATTTTTAAAAGCTTTTTTAGTTCATAATGGAGTTGATTTTGAAAGAACCCATAGCTTGGAGTATTTGATAAAACTCTGTTCAACTGTAGATAAAGAATTTGAGGCTCTTTATGAGATTGCTAAAAATTTGACAGATTATGCAGTTGAAATTAGATATCCTGATGAATTTTATATTCCCTCCGTTAAGGAAGCAAGGGAAGCATTTAACTCAGCAACTTTTATTAAGGAGTTCATTTTTATTAAAAAATTGAACATAAGAGAAGATCTAAAATGAAATTCCGCTGGGAAAAAGAATTTAAGGAAACTGAAATTGGTCAGATACCGAGGGATTGGGAGGTGAAAAACCTTCGCTGGGCCGTTAAAAGTTTGGAAAGCGGAAATAGACCAAAAGGCGGAGTATTAAAGCATGAGCCAACTGGTATTTTAAGTATTGGCGGTGAAAATATTACATGGCAAGGAGATTTGAGATTAGATAATTGTTTAAGATTCAGTGAGGATTTTTACAATTCACTAACAAGAGGCAGAATTGAAAAAGAAGATATTTTACTTGTGAAAGATGGTGCAACTATCGGGAAATTGGCATTTATTAAAGAAGTTCCTGAAGATAAAGCGATGGTAAATGAGCATGTATTTCTAATAAAGACAACGAGAGAAAAATATAATCCTACATATCTTTTTTACTATTTATCTTCTGAAGGTGGACAATCTTTTATAGAGAGTTCCATTGGTGGTAGTGCCCAAGGAGGAATTAACAAAAGTATATTAGACACAATAAAAATTCCTAAATTAAATCTTCCCGAGCAAAATCGCATTGCAACTGTTTTATCCTGGTTTGATGATTTAATAGAGAACAAGAAAAGGCAAAATGAGATTTTGGAAAAAACAGCAATGGCAATATTCAAAAACTGGTTTATTGATTTTGAGCCATTCAAAGATGGTGAATTTGTGGATAGCGAGTTAGGAAAGATACCCAAGGGGTGGGAAGTGAAAAAGTTGGGAGAAGCAGTAAAAA